>JACMOE010000211.1 GCA_014378185.1 Gemmatimonadaceae bacterium
CGCGATCCGGAAATGCCGGCGTGCTTCTCGACGTGATCGTACCACGGCGCAATGTCCGCGTACCGAATGGGCCAATCGACACCGACCCCTTCCTTCGCGTTGGCCGCGAAGTCGAAGTCGCTGTGGCGGTAGCTCTGCCGTCCCCACGTCAGCGAGCGGCCGCCCACCTGGTATCCACGATACCAGTCGAATCGCTTGACCTCGGTGTACGGCGACTCCTTGTCATTCACCCAGAAGGAGAGGTTTTTCTCGTTGAGCGGGTAGTCCCGCTTCAGCACCTGATATTCCTCTTCCATGGCCTTCGTGCGGCCGCCCCGGTGCAGGTATTCCCAGGGCGCTTTCGTCGCGTTGACGTAGTCCTTGATGTGTTCGACGTTCCGTCCGCGCTCGAGCATCAGGACACGAAGACCCTTCTCCGTGAGTTCCTTTGCCGCCCAACCGCCCGAAATGCCGGACCCCACCACGATCGCGTCGTAGGTTGCAGACTGCACCAGATCCCTCCTTGTACGTTACGCAGGTCGGTGGTCGGCCCACCGTGCGCGCGAATATGGCTTCGTGTCGGACAATTTGCGAGTGGATATAATAGGACCCGTCGTCCATCACGCTGGCGCAGGACGATACCGGCGCGGTATCGTGAGCGAGGTGGTCGGTCTCGGACTCAACCGTTGGAGACTCACGCGTGGAACTGCGGCACCTTCGGTATTTCGTGGCAGTGGCGGAAGAGCTGCATTTCGGCCGGGCTGCCGCGCGGCTCAACATCGCCCAGCCACCGCTGAGCCGGCAGATTCGTGATCTCGAGCGCGAAATTGGTGTCGTGCTGTTCGAGCGTACGACCCGCGGCGCGGAGCTCACCGTTGCGGGCTCTGCATTTCTCTCCGAGGCTCGACTCACCCTCGCACAGGCGGAGCGCGCACAACGCACGGCGCAGCGTGCGGCGCGTGGCGAAACAGGACGGCTACGCGTGGGCTTTGTCGAAGCGGCCACCCACTCAGGCGTACTGCCCAGCGTGTTGAGCTTCTTTCGCATGCACCTGCCGAGCATCGGCTTGTCGCTGTTCGAGATGGATGCGCTGCAGCAATCGGAAGCACTCCGCGATGGGCGCGTGGACGTCGGCCTCCTTCACAGTCCGCCCCTCGACGCGGACCGATGGCTTCGTGTGGAGCACGTGCACACCGACCCCATGATCCTGGCTGTGCCGGATACGCACCGCCTTGCCGGTCGCGCCCGATTTTTACTGGCCGACCTTTCCGCGGAATCGTTCGCGCTCTTTCCGCGCGGCGGCGCGCCCGCGATGTATGACGGCACCATCGCGCGCTGCCGCGCCGCCGGCTTCAGCCCCCGCGTGGTGCAGGAGGCCGCCGGATGGCATACGCTGGTGAGCCTCGTGGGCGCGGGCGTGGGCGTCGCGTTCATTCCGCGCTCCCTGCGGCGGTTCAAGCAGGAGGGCGTAGCCTACCGGACGGTCCAGGACCTGGACGTGAACGTGGACCTGTCCGCGGTGTGGAAGCGCGGTGACCGCTCGCCCGTCCGCGAGCGCTTCGTCACCACTCTCCGGGCAGTGGGAAAGACGCGTCCCAGGACCTCGACAACCTAGCTGTCAGGCCGCGGTATGACTGCCCACAGGCTGACGATTCGCGACGACGTCACTCGTCGCGCTCGGCCGCCAGTGACCACCTACGGCGCGAGCCAGCAGCAGGACGAGCGCGCTGGTCACGATCACCAGCGCGAGCCCGCCCCGGAGCGAGGCCACATTGGCGACAGCCCCGATCAGCGGCGGGCCGGCAAGCAGGCCGGAGTAGCCGCACATGGAGACCATCGCGATGGACGCGCCGGGCACGAGGCCGGGTGTCCGGGCTGCCGCGCTCAGGACGATGGGGAAGATGATGGAAAGCCCTGCTCCCACCGCTCCAATGCCCAACACCACCGGCAGCCAGTGCGACGACGCAAGTGCGGACGCTACGCCGAGCATCGCGAGCGCCCCGCCCAGGCGCGTGAGGCGCACGGCGCCCAGCTTCAGGGTGAGGGTATCCCCAACGGCCCGGCCCAGCGTCATCATGAGTGAGAACGCGGCAAATCCGGCCGCGGCCGTCCCCGGTCCCGTGCCCATGACGTTGCGCAGGTAGACAGCACTCCAGTTCATCATCGCGCCCTCGCCGAACAGCACGCAGAAGGCGAGGATGCCCAGCGGGAGCAGCACGTGCAGCTTTCCACGCGACGATGGGCGATCCGGTGCCGCGTCAGTGTGCGCGGGCAGCATGCCGAGCATCACGACGCTCGCTCCAACAGCAATGGCGAGCCCCACTCCCGTGAGGTGCGCCGAAGGATCGATGCCCTCGGCGGCGACTCGGCCGCCGATCATCGCCCCGACGAGGCCACCGAAGCTGTAAAACGCGTGCACGCGACCCATGATGGGTTCCGCATACCGTTGCTGCACGGCAGCTGCCTGCGCGTTCATCGCCACGTCGAGCACGCCGTTGGCCAGCCCCACCGCCACGAGCGCCGCCACGAGCAGCACAAAGCTCGGCGCCCGCGCTGGCAGGACGAGCGCGAGCGCAAAGGCGAGGGCCGCGACCCACGTGACCGGCCGGCTGCCGTGCTTCGCCACCAGGTGACCGGCCACTGGCATGGCGACGATGGCGCCAGCCGAAACACCCAGGAGCGCGAGTCCGAGCCGGCCATCGCTCAGCCCGAGCGCGGACTGCACGGCGGGAATGCGGACGGCCCAGTTGGCCGTGCCCGCTCCGGTGAGGAAGAAGACGGCAGACACCGCCCACCGTGCCACACGCGTGTCACGCGTCACGCGCTACGCCGCAACCACGAGCGGTGGCGCATCGGGGTCCGGGTTCGTGCGAATGGTCACCCAGTCGGTGCGCACCCGATCCCATTCCTGAATGACGAGCGAATGACGGTCGAAGAACTGGCGGATCTGTGTTGGGTCGAGCTTCACGATCTCTTCGAGGATGGGCACCATCACGCTCAGGGCGTCCTCGCTGATGACCGTGCGGCGAGCCACTTCGGTGATGTGGCGAGCCTGCGAGACGGCGATCGTCAGCCCTTCCCCGCGATTCACGTGCAGCATCACGTGCAGGTCGGAGCTGCCGTCGCCCACGTAGACCACACGCTCGCGTGGCACGCCCAGCTCCGTGCGAAGCTGCTCGAGGGCGCTCACCTTGCCGTAGCCGGCGGCTACACTGTTCACGGACGCAATCTCCCCGGTCTGTCCATCATAGCCAAGGCGCGTGCCGATGATGTGGCTGGGCGGAACGATGCCCTCGAGCGCCGCCAGCACAATCTCCTCCGGGGCGGCGGACACGACGTAGAACTCGAAGCGATATCCGTCAATGCCGTTGCGCAACATCTCCGGCAGGCGCTCGATGTTGCTCTTGAGGCGGATGTTCCGGCCGGCCTCGGCCAAGTCCTCGCGGCGCACGCGACGATACTCGGGGTCGTGCCGCAGGAGGTACGTGAGTTCGGCGCCGGCCTGCACGAGGTTCAATCGCGACAAGCCTGCCACCTTCTCGTCGAATCCGGAAATGCCGAGCATCTCGCTCAGGAGTCGCCCCGAATCATTGAAGCTCAGCGTCTGGTCGAAATCGCTGACGAACAGGAACTGTCTGGTCATGGGCCACCTCACGGCTCCACGGATGTTACGCGAGGGCCGCAGCCACGTCCAAGACAAAAAGAGTCGCGAGCCATACCGGGAAGGTATTGCTCGCTCGTCGCCCGTCAGGTCCGTCCGCGCTTTCTGGGAAGACGCGCAGCAGGCGGCGATGGAGGGGCTGCAGCGTCCTGGTCCGTGGGGACGGCGCCATACTGCGTCACCACGTAGGCCCCGATCAGGTTAGCGTGCTCCAGCGCGGCGCCTGGCGTCATCTTGGTGAGCAATCCGACGAGCAGTACCGCGAGAAACGCATCCCCTGCGCCAACGGTGTCCCGGACCTCCACTTCAAAGCCGTCCTGTTCGTTCCACGACCCTTCGTGCAGGAGCGAAGCGCCCTGGTCGCCTCGCGTGACGCATACCGTGGCGCAGCCGAACTGCTCGGCGATGGCGGTAGCTCCTTCCCGGATGCCGGAAGGCAGGCCGAACCATGCGGCCAGCTGGTGCAGCTCCTGTTCGCTCATCTTCACCATGTCCGCCCGCTGCAAGGAGCGGCGTACTACCTCGCGATCGTCGAACGGCGGGCGAAGATTGACGTCGAACACCATGAGTGCGTTGCTCTTCCACAATTGCTCGATGGTAGCGCGGCTCACCGCCTGTCGCTGCGCCAGGCTGCCGAACACGATGGCCCGCGCCGCGGCGGCTCGCTTCAGCAATGCCTCCGAGCTGGCAATTGCGTCCCACGCCGCCGGCGCCACGATGTCGAAAGTGGGAACGCCGTTACCGTCGAGCGTGACAGACACGAAACCCGTGGGGAGCCGCTCGTCAACCTGGATCAGGTCGACCGTGACACCAAAGCGCGACGCGCGCGCCACGATTTCCGATCCCAACCGATCGTCACCGATGCGGCTCACCATCGCCGCCGGCATGCCGGCCGCGCGCAGATGGCACGCCACGTTGAACGGCGCCCCGCCCAGGAACAGTCCCGACGGGAGCGAGTCCCACAAGACTTCACCAACGCACAGGATCTCCGACGGGGCCGCCGGTGCTACGGAGGACTTGGCCATTCACGGGCGTCGGCGACGCCCCTCAGGTCACCGACCGCGACGCGCGCGGACGCGCGATCAGCAGCATGAAGATCCCGAACACCAGCATCACGACGCCCCACCACATGTTGATCTGGCCGCCTTTCGTGAACGCCGCCGTGGTGGCTGCGGGCTCGAGGAAACCGTAAACGGTCAGCAGCACTCCCAGCAGCGTGAACAGCAGCCCAATCGGGACGCGCACATCGAGGTCGCCAGTTGCACTCATCGGTCAGCGGAAGATAAGGTTGAGAATCAGGAGCAGAACGAGCGTGACGACACCAAGGAACGCCGGCCGCTCCCAGAAGGCCCGCACCGAGCTCACCGGCCGCGGCGTGAGCGCGTAGACGAGTCCCACCAGCTCCGCGTCGGGACGCGGTCGCGTGAGAAGACTCACGACGATGGTGACCACGAAGCACGTCGTCCAGGCGTAGATGGCCGTCCAGAAGGTCTGGCCCATCTCGCTCGGAAACGTATCGAGCACCCCGAAGTAGCCACCCTTCACACCCGGCACCGCACCGTATGGCAGTGTCAGTCCATGGTGCACCGCGGCGGCAAGTGTGCCGGACAGCAGTCCCACGAACGCCCCGTGTCCCGTGGTGCGACGCCAGAACATGCCCAGAAAGAACGTGGCGAACAACGGGGCATTCACGAAGGCGAACACCAACTGGAGCAATTCCATGATGTTGTTGAACGACGCCGCCACGTATGCGGCAGCAATGGCGAGTGCAATGCCCACCACGGTCGCCATGCGTCCGATCCAGAGGTAATGCTGGTCGTCGGCGTCCTTTCGGATGTACGTCTGGTAGAGATCGTACGTCCACACGGTGTTGAACGCCGTGATGTTGCCCGCCATGCCCGACATGAATGATGCCAGTAGCGCCGCGAGACCCAGGCCGAGCATGCCGTTGGGAAACAGGTGCATCAGCATCGAGGGTGTCGCGAGGTCATAGTCCAGCACCACCCGACCGGCTGCATCCATCAACGGCCCGCCGTTCGCGCCTATCTTCGCTGGAATGATCCCCTTTCCTCCAATCACCAGTGCGATCATGCCCGGCAGGATGACCAGGAACGGGAACACCATCTTGGGCAGGGCGGCGATGAGGGGCGTGCGCCGCGCCGAATCCATGGAGTCGGCCGCCATGGCCCGCTGCACCACGAGAAAGTCCGTGCACCAGTAGCCGAACGACAGCACGAAGCCGAGCCCCATCACGAGGCCGAACCATTCCACGCCGATGAGGTTGTGCGCCGGCGCATCCATTCCTCGCCACGCGTGCGTGTACGCTCCTGCGGGATGCCCCTGCGAAACGGCAAGCGTGGTAAGCTTTGCCATCAGGCCATCCCATCCGCCTACCTCGTTCAGCCCCACGATCACCAGCGGCGCAAAGCCGAACACGATGAGGAAGAACTGGAGGACCTCATTGTAGATCGCGCTCGTGAGGCCGCCGAGCAGGATGTACGTGAGCACGATCACGGCCGACACGATGACGCTGACGTTGAAGCTCCATCCGAGCAGGAGATGCATGAGCGCGCCCATGGCGTACATCGAGACACCCGATGAAAACACCGTCATGATGGCGAACGACACCGCGTTGAGGGCGCGGGTCTTCTCGTCGAAGCGCAGGCGCAGGTATTCAGGTACCGACCGTGCGCGCGAACCGTAGTAGAAGGGCATCATGAACAGCCCCACGAACAGCATCGCGGGCACCGCGCCAATCCAGTAGAAGTGACTCGTCGAGATGCCGTACTTCGCGCCGGAGGCTCCCATGCCGATCACCTCCTGAGCGCCGAGATTGGCGGACAGGAACGCGAGCCCCGTGATCCAGGCGGGCAACGACCGCCCCGAGAGGAAGAAATCCGTACTCGTCTTCATCGCTCGGCGCAGTTGCCAGCCGATGCCGAGCACAAAGGCGAAGTACACGCCGATGATGGTGTAGTCGATCCAGCGGAGACCAATGGGTGTGAGACCGGACGCCATCTACACGTGCCTCCAGAAGGGGAATCGGCGGTGAGTCGTGACTAGGCTATCATTCGGACAGCGACGGGTCAATCGGCAGGCAGGCGCTGACCGTCCGTGGCAAAGAGATGGACTCGTTGCATTGGCACCGCAACGGCGATCGTCTCGCCGATTTCGGGGACGTCGTCGCCCGTGACGACCGCCAACAGCCGATGCGGGCCGACGTCGAAATGCACGTGGCTCGTACCCCCAAGCCGTTCCACGAGAGCTATGCGTCCCCGGACTACCGAACCAAGGTCGTCACCCGGGCTTTCGCCACGGGTCACGCGCATGTCCTCTGGCCGAATGCCCAGGGTGACATTGCGGCTCGCGTCATCAGGCGCGCGGTCGTGCGGCAGGCGCACGCGGACGCCCTCGGCAGCGAATGACCACCCCGCACCGTGGGGCTCCAGGGAGCCGTCCACGAAATTCATCGGCGGCGTGCCGATGAATCCGGCCACGAACCGGTTGGCGGGCGTGCGATAGAGGACGATGGGATGACCTACCTGCTGGATGCGACCCGCCGCCAGCACCACAATGCGGTCACCCAGGGTCATCGCCTCCACCTGGTCGTGCGTCACGTAGATGGTGGTGGTGCGCAACCG
>JACMOE010000212.1 GCA_014378185.1 Gemmatimonadaceae bacterium
AGCGGTCGTTGCGTTGCTTGCGGCGTTGAGCCTCCCGCTCGACGGCGTGCATGACGCGCTGCCCTGGTTCGTGGTAGCGGAGCATGGCGGAACCATCATCGGCGTGGCGGGCATCGAGGCGTGTGGGCCGGCCAGCGATCACGCGCTCCTGCGCTCCGTGGCCGTTTCGACCCCATGGCAGTCTCGAGGACTTGGGCGGGCGCTCGTGACGCGCGCGATTGCTGAAGCGGAAGCACGCGGTGTGCGGGCGCTCTACCTCCTGACCACAACGGCCGACGGATACTTCCCCGCGTTCGGTTTCACGATCACATCGCGCGATGCCGTACCTGCCGACATCCGCGCCACGGCCGAGTTCCGCGAGGCGTGCCCCGCCAGCGCGACGGTGATGGTGCGTGCGAGCAGCAACGCGACGCCGGTCGTCGCGACCTGAACCAGGCCATGCGATACGCGTTGCTCTCGGACATACACGCAAACCTCCCGGCGCTCGACGCCGTGCTGGCTGACATGAAGGCACGCGCTGCGTTCGACGGCACGTATCACCTCGGCGATCTCGTAGGCTACGCGCCGTGGCCGAATGAGGTGGTGGCGCGCATGCAGGCCGAGGGCATCCCGGGAATATCCGGGAACTATGATTCCACCGTGGCCACGGGCTACAAGCACTGTGGCTGCCGGTACGAGGATCCGCGCCAGGCGGCGCTTTCGCACGAAAGCTTTCAGTGGACACTCGACCATGCGTCGGACAAGTCAAAACAGTATCTCGGTGCGCTGCCGTTCCGCCTGGACATCAGGCCGTTCGGAGGGCACGTGAGCGGGCCAGCGTTGCGGCTGGTTCACGGCAATCACTCGCTCAATACCGTCTACGTCACGGAAGATCGGAGTGACGAATTTCTGGCGGCGATGGCCGAGCAGATGATGGCGCGTACAGGTGACATCATATGCTTCGGCCACACGCACAAGCCATGGCACCGTGTCGTGAACGGCGTGCACTTCGTGAACACCGGCAGCGTTGGACGTCCCAAGGACGGGGATCCGCGCGCTGGCTACGTGCTGCTGGACATCGTTGCCGATCTCGCAGTCGGCGTGACGTTCGTTCGCGTGGCCTACGACGTGGAGGCAGCGGCGCGGAAGATCATGGAGAGCTCGCTGCCCAACGAGTTCGCGGATTTCCTGCGTACCGGAGGCGCGCCTGCTACAACGCGGTGATCCGCAGCGTCAGCGTCTGCGCGCCGCGCGGCTGCTGCAATTTGGGGAAGGGGTCCAGCGCCGTTGCCTCCAGGAGCAGCCCGCCGTAGGTCGCGGTCATGGGCTTCTGCCCGAGCTGTAGCGTCACTGCCTGCGTGGGACCGCTTCCACTGAGCACCAGGTCGATGACGGCTGCACCTGCCGTGATGCATACAGCATCCACGGGGCAGCGGGAATCCGCAGCCCGGATGAACTGCACTCGCACGGTGCTGCCAGCAACGATGGCTGTCTGCTCGACCTGAAGCTGGACGGATTGGCCGGGAGACACCTCGGGCGCAGACGCGAATCGGCCGCAGGCCGCCACGATCGTCAACGTCGAAATGAGCGTGCCGAGCGTACGCATGCGAAGAGCTCCTGTGGCGAGGCGTTCAGCGTCGTAACTTCCGCGTTCCGGAAATATACGAAAACACTCCATCGCTCGGAGTCCCTGGTGCGCCCTTCCATTGCCAGCATGCCCCAACTCGTGTTTGCGGCCGTTCTTTGCAGCGGCGTTGCCGCGTCGCCACTCGCGGCGCAAGCGACGGATCAGTACCTGGCGCGTGCCAGGGCCGTGCTGCGTACCACGCCGCTCGTGGACGGCCACAATGATCTCCCGTGGCGCATCCGTGAGGACACGCTGCACGCGAGCGACGTGGAAGCCTACGATCTCCGCACGCGGACCCCCGGCATGAGGGACCTAGATCGCCTCCGGAAGGGGCAGGTGGGCGCGCAGTTCTGGTCGGTCTACATTCCCGGCGAGCCCGACGCCCCCACCTATGCGCGCAACGGAAAGGTGAGCAGCGTGCCGGGCTACGCGCGAGCCCAGCTGGAGCAGATCGCGCTCGCCCGCCGCATCATCGCGAAGTACCCGGATCGGCTGATGTTCGCTGCGTCCGAGGCGGATGTGCGCCGCGCGTTCGCGTCACACCGCATTGGATCGCTGCTTGGCATGGAGGGTGGACACGCCATCGAGAATTCGCTCGAGGTGCTGCGTGCCTATTACGACATGGGCGTGCGGTACATGACGCTCACGCACAACGTGACGCTCGACTGGGCGGACGCCGCCCTCGACAGCGCCAGGCATGGTGGACTCACCCCGTTCGGGCGTGAGGTGGTGCGCGAAATGAACCGCCTGGGCATGCTGTGCGACCTGTCGCACGTCTCGCCCGGCGTGATGAGCAACGTGCTCGACGTCACGGCCTCGCCGGTGATCTTCTCGCATTCCGGTGCGCGCGCCCTCGTGGGTCACGCGCGGAACGTTCCCGATTCCATCCTGCGCCGGCTACCCACCAATGGGGGCGTGGTCATGGTGCCATTCGTCACGAGCTTCGTGTCGAAGGCCGTGTACGACGACGACGTCGCGATGGAGCGGCAGGTTGCGGACCTTCGTCGCCGCCTGCCTGGCGATACGGTAGGGCAACGTCGCGACCTCGCCGCATGGCGACAGGCCCGCCCTCGGCCACGCGCCACCATCACGGACGTCGCCGATCACATCGACCACGTTCGCCAGGTGGCCGGTGTGGATCATGTGGGCATCGGCAGCGATCTCGATGGCATCACGGAGACCGTCGTCGGCCTCGAGGACGTGTCCACCTTCCCGACGCTCCTCGCCGAACTCGCACGTCGCGGCTGGACCGATGCGGAGTTGCGGAAGCTGGCGGGTGAGAATGTGCTGCGGGTGCTCAAGCGAGCGGAGAAGGTATCGGCGACGCTCAGGACGCAACGGCCGGCATCGACGGCATTGATTGGCCAGCTGGATGGGCTGAAGGTGCTCCCGTGAATTCCGTCGTCTCGAGTGTCACCAGCTGAATCGCCTCCTCGAACGCAGCGATCGTCGCGCGAGCCGTGTCGTCCCAGGAGAAGCGTGCGGCCTGCTGGCGGCTCGCCGCACGCATCCTCGCGGCGAGCTCGTGGTCCGACAACAGCTGCGAGATCTTGTGCGCCAGGTCGCTGTCGTCATCACCGTCCACCCAGAGCGCCGCATCGCCAGCCACTTCCGGCAACGAGGATCCGCGCGCGCAGATCACCGGGGTGCCCAGCCGCATGGCTTCCAGCACCGGCAGTCCGAATCCCTCGTAGGTGGATGGCATCACGAACACCGCGGCTTCGCGGTAGAGCGCCGCGAGTTCCTCGTCGCTCACGAAGCCGAGGGTGCGGCTCCACGCCACGTCGCCCACGGGGACCTGGGCGTCGCGGCGGGGTCCGGCGAGTACGAGCGTCACGCCCGGATGCGCCGCAATGACCCGCGGCATCGCACGCGCCAGCAGACCGAGATTCTTGCGCCGCTCGGCCGCTCCCACTGCGAGTACCTCGGCGATCCCCGACGCCCCAGTACGGATCAACCCGCTGGAGTGGGTGAAGTACTTCTGGAACAGCAGCAGCACGATCAGGAAGCACAA
>JACMOE010000213.1 GCA_014378185.1 Gemmatimonadaceae bacterium
CCTCACGCACCGCGTCATTGGCCTCGCGAATGCGCCCTGTGGCGTGCAGCACCGTGTGCACGGCATTCGGCGCCGCACGGAACAGCGTAAGAAATCGCCACTCGGCCTGCTTCATCGTCTGAAACAGCTCGGCGTTGGCGAGGGCCACGGACAGCAGGTCCGTCATGGCCTCCACCCGCTCCAGCTCCTGCGGCGAAAACGTGTGCGCCTTCGTGGACACGATGACGACTGCGCCCACGCGTTCGCCGCGCCGCTGCACCGGCACCACGGCCATGCCGCGCACCGGATCGATGTCGCGCTCGTACCAGGAACGCTCCACCGCATCCCGATGGTTGCGCACGTCGGCCACGCTCCAGCTGCCGCCGGATCGAATGATGCGCCCAATCGCCGAACCAGTGACGGGAAGCTTGTCGCCGGCCAGCGACGCAAGGACGCCGCTCGCCGCGGTAAGCTCGATCATCGAGTCGTCGACGAGCAGGCCGAGCGTAGCGCCATCTGCCTGCGCCACGTCGGCCGCGGCCTCGAGGAAGCGGTCGAGCACCCGCCGAGGATCCAGTTCGAGCGTGATCTGCTGCCCGAGCCACCACATGCGGTGCAAGACGCGCTGTGCATCGTCGAGTTCGAGTGTTCGTTGCGCCACCCGCACCTCCAGCGACGCCTTGAGCACCTGCTCGGCGGAGACGCGGCCCTGTAGTTCCTCCGCGGTGACACGCTGTGCCGAGAGGACGTAGCTACCGTAGAGCGCCAGCAGGCCGTTGAGGGCTGCGATCGCGACCGCCAGCTCGAGGCTGCTGAGCTCGCGCAATGCAGGGAACATGGGCGACGCTGGCACCGCCAGCAGCCACGCTTCGCCGAGTCCGGAGAGGGTCGCCAGCAGCGCAAAGGCCACGAACACCACGCGCATCAGGCCGGCGGTGCCGCCGGCGATGGAAATCGCCGCCAATGCAAATGCCGCGCAGGCGAGGATGAATGTTGCGCCAAGTGTTGGCGACAATGCCTGCCAGGGCACCAGCAGCAGGCTGCCGAACAGCACCACGCAGGCGAGCTGCGAGCACGCGATGAGCCGGGAAGTGCGCGTGGCGGATGTGAGCGACGCCAGCATCATCGGAAGTTCGCCCGTGCCCTAGTGGATGCGCGTCCCGATGCGCCCCCACCGGATGTCGGTGATGAAGGAGATCGGGCGGTCGGTTTCGTCGCCGCTGCGATAGGAGTAGTACACGAAGCTCGGGCGGCCGCGGACGTTTTCCCGAGGCACCGTGCCCCAGTAACGGCTGTCCTTCGACTCGTACCGATTGTCACCCATCATGAAGTAGTTTCCTGTTGGAATGACGAGCGGCCCCCAGTTGTCCAACTGCGGCTGCGCGGGAGCCGCCCCGAACCGCGACTGCTTCGCCTCGATCTTGTGCTGCCAGTCGAACAGGGGGGACACATCCATGGGCTGCACGCCGTTTGCCGATGGCTTGCTGACGATCCCGAAGCCCTGCCGTTGCGCCACGCCGTTCACATGCAGGAGGCCGGCGCGCATGTACAGCGTGTCGCCAGGCATGCCCACCATACGCTTGACGAGCGTGGGGGTGGGATCGTCTC
Organism: Gemmatimonadaceae bacterium; assembly: GCA_014378185.1. Classification (GTDB taxonomy): domain Bacteria; phylum Gemmatimonadota; class Gemmatimonadetes; order Gemmatimonadales; family Gemmatimonadaceae; genus AG11. The sequence goes on from JACMOE010000213.1 coordinate 1,588, forward strand.
CACGTCCCGCCTCGTCCGCCTGGTACGGCGACACGAACACGATCACCTCGCCGCGCTTCGGCTCGCTGTACGAGGGCAGGTGCGCATTGGTGAACGGGATGTGCGGGCCGTACACGGCCTTGTTCACGAACAACCAGTCGCCGATGAGCAGGGTGGGGATCATCGAGCCACTGGGAATGCGGTAGGCAGCGATGAGGAACGTGTTGATGACGAGGTAGATCAGGATCGCGCCAGCGAGCGACTTGACGTTTTCCCAGATGACCTTGAGGAGCGAGCCTTGAGCGGATTTCTTGCCGCGGGCACTCGCGACGACGTTTGCGGCCATGGACTTCGGACGGGGTGAGGAGAAGGAAACGACCAGGTGAAATCTCCCTAGGTACCGTCGCCGGGCAAGGGTTTCCCCGGTAAATGCGCCGAGAGGGCGCGCCGACGAATCGGCACGCCCCCTCGTTTCCAGCGAAAAAGCCCGTGCGAACTACTTCAGGTGCTTGTTCACGAGCTTCGTCATTTCGAACATCGACACCTGTGCCTTGCCACCGAACACCGGCTTCAGGTTGTCGTCTGCATTGATCTGGCGGCGGTTCTTGGCGTCCTGCAAGCCCTTCCGCTTGATGTACGCCCAGAGCTTCTTGGTGACCTCGGTACGCGGCAGCGGGGCTGTCCCGACCACCATGCCGAGCTGCGGGCTCGGGTTCATCGGCTTCATGAACGCAGCGTTCGGCGTGCGCTTGGCGCCAGACTTCTTGGCTGCCTTCTTCGCGGGCTTCGCCTTCTTGGCGCTGCTCTTCTTCGCCGCAGACTTCTTCGCAGGTGCCTTCTTCGCAGGTGCCTTCTTCGCGGCGCCCTTTTTCGCTGCCGATTTCTTCGCGGCCATGCTCGTCTCCTGGAATAATGAACAGTTCTCGCTATGAGCGAAACGCTGTATGACGGGGCGGAAGATACAATGCCTCACTGTGCGCGCAATAGGGAAAGTGAAGGATTTCCCTATGAAGATGCCCTTTGTCTCCCCTGCGACGAGCTCCTTCGATCACATGTTGCTCGCCAACCAGTCGGCGAGCACGCCCAGGAAATCGCGACGGACAGCATATGACGGGAGCTTTCCGTAGCCGCCGGAATCACCCGATGGGTCGTCGAGCATGAGGTGATTCATCCTCGGAAATGTGCGCACCGTCACATGGCGATTGCCTCCGTCGCCTGACCTGCGTGTCGGTTTCTCCCTGCAGCACGAGCGTCGGCGTGCGCACGCGCCGAGCGGCGACGAGGGGATCGTAGGACGCCGAGGAGCACGTCCGAGCGCCGAGCGAGTGTCATCGCATCATCTCCCGCTTGCAGGTAACGCCTAGCCCGAAAGGCGACCCAGCAGCTCGATCATCTGGACGTCGTACGGGTCGGGTGCATCATCGTCGTCGGGAATCTCCACATTCAACTGCGGCGTGTCCAGGATCAGCCGCACCCC
>JACMOE010000214.1 GCA_014378185.1 Gemmatimonadaceae bacterium
CCAATACCCATGCCCGCGCGGCCGCCGAAGCCGCCGCCGGAGGATCGTCCGTCTTCGAGATTGGAGCTTCGTCCGCTGTCTTTCCACAACATGGGAATACCTCGCGCTGGTGTGGCGTCACCAAAAGCAAAAAGTTGGCCGCGGCTTGTGCGGCTCCTCCCCTCCGTGCCGCTGGCGCAGACGGGCGGCCAGCGGCATGTTCCAGCGCGACCAGCGAATCGTCCCCACTTTCCCTCCCCTGCCACCGAATGAAACGATTCCTTGCCGCGACGGCCGCTGCCGTCGTGTGCCTCAACACAGCCCACGCCCAGGATGCATCCACGCTCGCGCGCATCCGCGACGAAGGCATGAACCGCTCGCACGTGCTCGAGCTGTTCAACCACCTCACCAACGTCATCGGCCCACGACTCACGGGCAGCCCGGCATTCAAGCAGTCCATCGACTGGTCGGCGGCCACCCTGCGCGGTTATGGCCTGGCCGGCGTCCACACCGAGGCGTGGCCCTACGGCCGCGGATGGACGCTGGAGAAATTCACCCTGGAGATGACCGAGCCGAGATATTTCCCGCTCATCGCCTTCCCGGAGGCGTGGACGCCATCCACCGCTGGTGACGTGGTGATGCGCCCGGTGTACATCGGGGATCTCGCGAACGTCGATTCGGTGAAGGCGCATGCGAGCCAGATTCGCGGCGCCATCGTGCTCGCCACCAAGCCGCAGGAAGCCTTCATCACGCAGGACCGGCTGCAGCCCACGGAACACGACCAGCCGGTGCCCATCGGTGCGCCGCGCCCCAACGTGGCCGCTGGCCCGCTGCCGCGTGCCGTGTTGCAGTCCACACTCCACGACCTCGGCGCCGCGCTGGTGCTCAGACCGAGCGAGGGTACGGAGGGCACGATGTTCGTGCTGGGCAATCGCGCCAGCACGCCCGAGAACTCCGTGCCCTCGGCGATCGTGGCTGCGGAGCATTACAACCTGCTCGTGCGGGCGCTCCAGGGTGGGTCGCCCGTGCGGCTTCGCGCCAACGTGCAGACACGCTACTACGCCGCAGACACGAACGGCTACAACGTGATCGCGGAGATTGCCGGTAGTGATCCGCAAATCGGCGATGAAGTCGTGCTGCTCGGCGCGCACATCGACTCGTGGCACTCGGCCACTGGGGCGAGCGACAACGCCGACGCCGTGGCGGAGCTCATGGAGGCAATGCGAATCCTCAAGAGCCTCGGCATTGCGCCCAGGCGCACGATTCGCGCGGCCATCTGGGGTGGGGAGGAGGAGGGACTGCTGGGCTCCAAGGCCTACGTGCAGCAGCACTACGCTGGCGACGCGAATGCCCGCGCGCGCGCGAAGCTGTCGGTGTACCTCAACAACGATCCGGGTACGGGCCCGATTTATGGCTGGTACAGCGAGGGCAACTCGGCCGCGAAGGCGCTCTTCGACACGTGGCTAACACCGTTGAAGGATGTTGGCGGGCGGCGAAACATCATCGAGAAAATCGGCAATACCGACCACCTCTCGTTCACGGCGCTCGGCCTGCCGGGCTTCAACACCATCCAGGACTATGGCGAGTACGACACCCGGATGCACCACACCAACATGGACTTCTACGAGCGCATCAAGCCGGAGGAGCTGAAGCAGGCGGCCGTCACGCTGGCCGCGTTCGCGTACCAGGCCGCCATGCGTCAGGAGCCGTTTCCGCGGGCCAGCGTCATACCCTGACGCCGGCCCACGGTCACGCGATCACGGCACGATCTTCCGCACCGTTGGATACGTGATGCCCAACTGCTCGAGATAGGTGCCGTACTTCTTCGAATCG
>JACMOE010000215.1 GCA_014378185.1 Gemmatimonadaceae bacterium
ATCCCTTGAGGCCGCCAATGCGGAGCCATGTATCGCCGCGGCCGTGCGCGTTCACCTCGTCCCGAAGGCGCGCCCAGGTGGACAATGGGACCGCGGCGGAGATGCGCGTGCGGAGCAGGCCGGCATCGCGGGCTCGGCGAAAGACCGCGAGATCGTCCCACGAACCCATGTGGTGCACGCTCGTGACGCCACGCTCGGCAACATGGGACATGGCCGCATCGAGGGCATGGAGGCTCATGTCCATGCCTGCATCGGGGATGGCGCCCGACATCAGGTTCTGCGCGTTGTCCTTGAGGATGCCGGTGGGTGCACCGGTGGCATCACGCACGATCGTGCCGCCGTCGATGTCGCGCGTGGCCGTGGTGATTCCCGCCGCGGCAAGCGCGAGGGAATTCGCGAGGTTCATATGACCGTCCAGGCGATTGATCCAGACGGGATTGTGTGGCGTCACGGAGTCGATCCAGTGCCGGTCGGGCAGCGTACCGCCCCACGCGGTATGGTCCCAGTCCCCGTTCAGGATCCATGCGCCGGGAGCGACCGTCTTCGCGAACGCCGCGATGCGCCGGATGAACTCCTCCGGGCTCGATGCGTTTCGCAGCTGTACCGATGCGAGTGCGAACCCGCCGTCAAGGAAGTGGACGTGCGCATCGATGAAGCCGGGCGTGACCATCATGCCCCTGGCGTCGATGGTTCTCGTGGCGGATCCAGCGCGTTTCTTCACCTCTGCGCTGGAGCCGACCAGTTCGATGCGCTCCCCACGGACGAGCACGGCGTCGGCCCACGGCCGGCGCGTGTCGCCAGTCCAGACGCGCGCGTTCACGATGGCAAGGGCGGAGACCGGTGCTGGTGTGGCGGCAGGAGACTGCGGCATGGCGCGGGTGGCGGGCAGGAGCAGAAGGGACAGGGCAAGCGATACCGCCCGCCAGCCACGACCGGGCAGACAATCCAGTTTGATCATGAGTGACAGTGGTACGAATGCGGCGCGCGGGGAAGAGGCCGTGCGGCGTGCGACATTGTAAATTCGATGATGATCGCCACCAATATCTGGTTCTGGATCGGCTTCATTGCCTTCGTCCTGGCAATGCTGTCGCTGGATCTCGGCATATTCAATCGCACGCCGCACGTGGTGGGCGCCCGGGAGGCTCTGACGTGGACCGCCGTCTGGGTGGGGCTCGCGCTGGCGTTCGCGGTGGGACTCGCGGTGTTTGCCGACCGCCATGCCGCGTTGACGTTCCTCACCGGCTACGTGATCGAAGAGTCGCTCAGCGTCGACAACATCTTCGTCATCGTCCTGATCTTCCAGTACTTCGCGGTGCCGGCGCAGTTCCAGCACCGCGTGCTGTTCTGGGGCATCCTGGGCGCGCTGATCATGCGCGGCTTGTTCATCGGTGTCGGAGCCGCGCTGCTCGCGCGCTTCGAGTGGATCATCTACCTCTTCGGTGCGCTGCTGGTCATCACGGGAATCCGGATGGCGGTGAAGCAGGACGAGGAGTTCGATGGCGAGCAGAATGCCGTGGTGCGGCTGGTGCGACGCGTGCTTCCGGTGACCTCCACGTATCGCGGCAAGCACTTTTTCACCCGCGAGGCCGGGCGACGCCACGCGACGCCGCTGCTGCTGGTGCTGGTGCTGGTGGAGGCGACGGACCTGATCTTCGCCATCGATTCCATACCCGCCATCTTCGGTATCACGCGCGACCCGTTCCTCGTCTTCACCTCGAACATCTTCGCCGTACTGGGGCTGCGGTCGCTGTTCTTCCTGCTCGCGACGGTCGTGACGAAGTTTCACCTGCTCAAGTACGGCCTCGCCGTGATCCTCACCTTTGTGGGAACCAAGATGCTGGCGGAGTACTGGATCCACATACCCATCCTGCTGTCACTGGGGATCGTCATCGGCGTACTGGCCGTCTCGATTGTGGCGTCGCTGGTGTGGCCACCGGTCGCGCCGCCGGAGGGCAAGACGGGATCGATGTTCGGCCGCTAGCAAGTTCGTGGACATGATGATTGTCCTCCTGAGCATGAGCGTGAAGCATTCAGCCCTGAGCAAACCAGGGCGCGCGCTTCAGCTCGAGCAGGAGCTCGCGCTCTGATTTGCTGATCGCTGGAGGCTCACGCTCAAGCTCGCGCAGCTCCGGTGATGACGACACACCACGGCCCGAACACCACAGCCAGAGGGACCGAGACTGCGTTACCGGCGTTCGACCGCGTCGCGCACGTCGAGCAGGATCTCGAAATACAGCTGTTCGCGCCGATAGGCGAAGTCGAGCGACGCCATCTGCGAGTCGTCGGCGGTAAGCTTCGCGCGCTCGAACGCTTCGCGGTACATGTCGTCGAGGTTGGCGAGGATGCGATCGCGGGAGCGGGACATGCGGACCTGTTGAATGGCGGTTGACGTGAGGCGCGGTGGCTCGCCTTCGGATTTCTCGAGCTGCTCCTCGCTGGGGTCGAGCAGATAACGCTGCGCGGCCTCGAGGAGATTGCGTCGGGATGGGAGATTTTTCATGAGACGGGAGCAGATCTTCGCGCGCGACGACTACCAGTGCGTGTACTGCGGCGAGCGATACGAGCCTGAAACGCTCACCGTGGACCACGTCCAGCCTCGGATGCGGGGCGGTGATCGCTCCGGGGGCAACTTAGTGACGGCGTGTGGCGCCTGCAACGCTCGCAAGGGGGGCATGCGCCTCGCCGAGTTTCTCCAGACCGACGCAAGCGCACGCGAGCATTTCTTTCGACTCGCCGCCGCACATGTCTGGCCGAGGATCCTCAGAACCGTACGGGACGACTTGGCGCGAGTCGAGCGCACAGGGCCCGGGCGCTAACGCAATCCCTTCTCGCGCATGAGGCCGGCAACCATCCGATCATCGCGCGCCTGCGGCTCGAGCGCTGCCAGCACTTCGCCGTCTGTCGCGCCTTCCACGAGTATCAGGGGCGGCGGATAGCCACCATCGAACTCGCGAGGAGTTCCGGCCCGACGATCCACTTCGAGCACCGCCGTGACTGGTTGCGCGCCAGCATCGCTTGTGCGGCGGATGCGGACGGCCGGCCCGTGCGGAAGTTTTCGGGAGTAGAGGATGGAGTCGTCGGACACGCAGGGAGTCTGGTGATCAGGAGTGCAGCGGGCAAGGCCGCCGCGATAGAAAGTCCCGATGCGCCCCATTCGGCAGCGTCACGTCGACGTGTCCAATCGATGGAAAACCGCCTCCTCCACCACCCGGCCGTCGCGGAGGTGTTCGACGACGATTCGCTCGAGGAGCGATGGAGTTACGCCCGCGTACCAGACACCCTCTGGATACACGACGATGATCGGCCCCCCGGCGCACACGCCCAAACAGGGCGTTTCGCCGCGCTTCACACGCCGAGGTCCATACAGCAACCCCTCGCGCTCAAGCAACCGCGCCAGCTCCGCGTAGAGCTTTCGCCCATCGCGGCTCGGCGAGCAGAACCCACCCACGCAGACCACTACGTGGCGAGCGTACGGCTCCATTGTCGCCGTCGGTGCAGGTCGGGTCAGCGTCACGGATGAAAGAGTGTCGGCATGCGGGCTGAGTCTAATGGAAGGCAGTTCCAGATGGCCACCGCCATTGCCCACCGACGCTCGGCGACCGAAGTTCCAAGCGAATGATGACGCCCCCACCAGAGTCATATCATCTCGACATCATCGCGGCAGACCCTGCCACTGGTCCAGCCGTGCTGTGCCTGCCAGGACTGTTCGCCGGCAGCTGGGTGTTCGAACGCCTGCTTCCGCTCATCGCTGAACGCGGGTACCCGGCGTCCGCGATCTCATACCGCGGCCATCCTCCGCTCCAGCCTCGCGAGGACATCGGACGACAATCGGTGGCGGACTTCGCGCAGGACGCGGCGAATGCGGTTCGGACGCTCGATCGCCCAGTCGTGATCGCACATTCGCTGGGGGGCCTTGTGGCGTTGATGCTGGCGCAGCGGAACCTGATTCGGGCGGCCGTGCTGGTATCGCCCGCGCCGCCGCGCGGCATCAGCGTGCTCAGCCCCGCGATCCTGGCACGCATGGTGAAGCACCTGCCGGCACTCCTCCTGTCACGATCGTTCCAGCCCACCGACGCAGACGCGGACGCTCTGGTGCTGAACCGCGTGCCGGCGCAGGATCGCGGCGCCATCCGGCGCCGGTTCGTGCGGGATAGCGGGCGGGCCTCACGTGAGATTGCCCTGGGCACCTACGACATTCCGCGCAGCGCTATCCGCATACCGCTCCTGGTGGTGGCATCGGACGATGACCGCTTCATTCCGGCAGGTGTCTCGCGCCGCATTGCCGAGCGGTATCAAGCGCCGTTTCACATTGCTGAGGGTCACGGGCATTTCCTTTTCTCGGAGCCTGGATGGGAGGCGCAAGCCGCAGTGATGCTCGACTGGATCGACGCCCTCCCCCGCACCGTTCGGGAGTCGGGCGCGGCCACCGACTTCACTCCCCCGTCGTGAGAACCTCCCGCGGTCCACGCGGGTTGATATGCAGAGTCGTTCACCATCCGGAGCAGACATGAGCAACCAGGACATCGCCGACAAGCTGTACGCACACCCCGAGGCACTCGTGAGCACGCAGTGGCTCGCCGAGCATCTCCATGATCCAGCCGTGCGTATCCTGGAGAGCGACGAAGACGTGCTCCTTTACGAAATGGGACACATTCCGGGTGCATTGAAAATCGACTGGCACCTCGACCTCAACGACCAGCTGCAGCGCGACTACGTCTCGCGCGCCGAGTTCGAGTCGCTCGTCCGCCGCCTGGGTATCGATGCGTCCACCTCCGTGATTTTCTACGGCGACAGGAACAACTGGTGGGCGACGTACGCGCTCTGGGTCTTCAGGCTATTCGGATTCGAGAACGCGCGCATCCTGGATGGCGGGCGAGCGAAGTGGGAGGCCGAGGGACGCGAGATGACCACCGACGTTGGTGCCGTCACGCCGTCGCGATACGTTGCGCCGGAGCGCAATGACGCGCCCATTCGCGCCTACATGTCCGACGTCCGTTCACACGTGGACACAAAGGGCAAGTTGATCGACGTTCGCTCGCCGGACGAGTTCACGGGAAAGAAGCTGCACATGCCGGACTACCCGCAGGAGGGCGCCATGCGCGGCGGCCATATTCCCGGCGCCCGCAGCGTTCCCTGGGCGCGCGCTGCAAATGACGATGGCACCTTCAAGAGCGCTGACAGCCTGCGCGCCATCTACGAAGGCGAAGCCGGGCTCGCCAAAGGCGACGACGTGGTGGCGTACTGCCGCATTGG
>JACMOE010000216.1 GCA_014378185.1 Gemmatimonadaceae bacterium
CGCCCAGGACGGAAATGGCCGGCGTGATCACGCCGTCGCCGTAAAGCAGGGCCGCGCCGAACAGACCGAGTGCGACGAGAAGCTTCCGCCGCCCCTTGTCATCCTCGCGTCGCTTCTGCTGCAGCAGCAACGCCAGCAACGCCAGGATGCCGCCTTCGCCGCGATTGTCTGCGCGAAGAATGAAGACGATGTACTTGATGCTGACGACGAGGATCAGCGACCACAGGATGAGCGACAGCACCCCGATGATATTGGGGGGCGTGGGGGTGATCCCGTATTCCTCCTTGAAGCACTCACGCAGCGCATACAGTGGGCTGGTCCCGATGTCGCCGTAGACCACACCAAGGGCGGTGAGTGACAACACCGCGAGCCGCTTGCCGGTGGGCGCCGCGGGAACAGGTACTTCGTGCACCGACGTATAGGTTGACGTTTCGACCGGCATCGAGAATTGAGAGACCGCATTTCGGAGGGCGCCGCCGGTACAACGGCGCAGGCCGGAAACGCATGCGTCTCCGGCCTACCTCAACATATGCAACCGATGTCCATCCGGCAGCAGTCCCATGTGCCGGACACTACGGTTTGGCCGCCAGGGCATCGATTTCGTGGGCTGCCCGATTCAGGATCTCGACGATCTGCTTGAGTACCGCGGGATCGTGGACGGCATCCGTGGCGCGCCCATACGTGGCTTTTCCCACCTTCCGGAACGCGCCGTGAACCTCGGCCATGGGTTCGTCGAGGAAATGTCCGACCAGCTTGGCGATCCGGTCGAAGATGTTGTCCACCGTTTCGCGGTTCTCGGCCAGATGCGCCCGTCCCGCGTCGGTGATCTCGTACACCTTCTTGCCCTCGGGTCCGGGGATGATGCGCGCGTAGCCCAGGTCCTCGAGCAGCTGAAGTGTGGGGTACACCGTACCCGGGCTCGGCGCGTAGGCACCGCCGAACTTCTCCTCGAGCGCCTTGATGATCTCGTATCCGTGGCGGGGCTTTTCCTCCAGCAGGCGGAGGATGACGTAGCGAAGGTCGCCCTGCTCGAACATTCGTCCTCCACGCCAGCGGCCTCGAGGGCGCCCTTCCGCGCCGAAGAATCCGTTCATGAAGCTGGCGTCCCACCCCCACTTGCCGCGGGCGTTGTGGCTGGGATCGGGTCGGGCGTCCCACGTCCAGAAGCAGTCGCGCATGGTATCCTCCGATATATCTTTGTGTGGCAGCAAAGATATATCGTCCGATATATCGGAGTCAAGGCCGGCTGCGGCCCTTACCCAAGCGTCACGCGGCGCGCCCGCCCTTCGCCCGGTGCACCCGCGCCGATGGCTGCCGCATCTGCCAGCGCGCCCGCGCGCCAATGGCCAGCACGACAGCCAGCACACACAGCTCGACGTACACCTTTTCACCATCCAGGTAGTCGATGTTCCTGTCCTTGAGCGCCGGGTCGGTAAGGATCGCGTGCACCGCGTACAGCGGGAACAGCGCATACGTCGCAAAATGGACGCGCTTCCACCACGTGCGTCCCATCCTGAAACGAAAATATGAAGTCACCACCACGACGATGAGCAGATAGGCAGCCACCGCGCCGGTGGTGTTGATCCAGGGCTGCTTCGGCGCATTCATGGGATAGAACAAGTCGATGACGCGAAAGTCGACGCGGTTGGGCAGCAACAGCAGCGCGGGATGCACGAGTACAAGCACGAGCGCGGCATATCCGGTGACGTTGTGGACCAGCACCGTGTTGATGCGCCTGTGTGGCCAGGAGCGAACGGGATTGTATTTCGTGGCCAGCAGCAGGCCGATGAGGATGTTGGCCGTGAGCGCGCCGATGGCGCCAAGGCCGGCGTAGTTGGAGAGTTCGATCGGGTCCATCGTGATTGTGTGGTCGTGGGTCAACTACCTGCGGAGACACCAGGGTCTACGCACCGACAGCTAAGCTCGCTGGGCGAATTGCGGGCATGTCGATTGCCATATGAGAGGTCACCGAAAGACGACCCACTCATTCTCTACTGCGAGGATATGACCATGGCGAAAGATCTCGGCACGGACGGCGCGGAAAACCAGATCAAGGGTGCCGCGAAGGAAGTCGCTGGAAAGGTTCGCAAGAACATCGGCGACATGACCGACAACCACAGCGAAGAGCTGAAGGGCAAGGCGAAGGAGTTGGAGGGCAAGGCCCAGCGCAAGGTCGGTGAGGCCGAGTCCAAGATAGATCGCAACACCTGAGCCAGTGCTCGGTGTGCAAAGGGGGACGCCGGCGCGAGCCGGCGTCCCCCTTCATCGTTTCGTCATCTGCGCCTCAGCAAAACATCATCCCACCATGAGCGAGCCGTAATGCCCGCGTCATGAGGCCCTAACGTCCGCGTCGTATCGTCATGTCGTGAGTGCAAACCACGATCGACAATCACGCGGAGGAGAGGATGTTCACGACATTGATGGAGTCACGCGCCGGGCGGGCGCGCAACACCCGTGGCGCAGTGGTGAGCGTGGTGCTTCACGGAACAGCCATCGCCGCAGCCGTCGCCCTGACAATGCCCGGCCGCGTCGATGCGAAGCCGGAGCCCCATCCCAAGCCACTGGTCTTCCTCGCTGCGCCAATCGTCCCGCGCGCGAGCGCCCCGCGCTCGCCGATGCCGCCGCACACAAGCACGGCGCCGACCGTTCCGCAGATCGCGCTCCCAGTCATCCACGTTCCGACCGTCGCACCTACCGTGCTGCCGCAGGTCGAACTGCGAGGACCCGAGCTTCCGGACCTGGTCATCATCGGCGGCCCGCTCAGGGGCGGCAGCGTGTCTACAGGCCCCGGTGGACACGGCGAGCTCGAATCGGGTGGCATCGTGAGCGAGCACATGGTGGACCAGGTGCCGCGCATGATCGGCTCGGCGGCGCCGCCACGCTATCCCGTTGTGCTACGCGAGAGCGGAGTGCCGGGCCGAGTGGTGGTCCGCTTCGTGGTGGACACGATGGGCCGTGCGGAGCTGGGCGACGTCGTGATCGTCGAGGCGACGCACGCGCTCTTTGCGGATGCGGTGAAGAACGCGCTCGAGCGCTATCGCTTCACGCCCGGCGCCGTGGAGGGGCGCAAGGTGCGGACGATGGTGCAGCTACCGTTCACATTCTCGTTGCGGCCCTGAGCAACCGCTCCCATGCGCACCGAATGTCAGGCGATCGAAACGCGAAATGATCGGCTCCTGATCTCGAGAAACGGCCCCAACAGTCAACGCAACGCCTGGGCGCTACTCGTACCTCAGTGCCACGATGGGATCCAGGCTCGCCGCGCGCCGCGCCGGCCACACGCCAAACAGCACGCCCACCACGGCAGAGAACACGAACGCCATCACAATGGACGACGGCGAGATCTGCGTGTTCCACTGCGCGAACTTGCTCATCGCCATCGCGCCACCGCTGCCCACCGCCGCGCCAATCAAC
>JACMOE010000217.1 GCA_014378185.1 Gemmatimonadaceae bacterium
GGCCATCGGCCTCGACATCGTGAAGTCGAAGGGGTACAGCACCACCACGGTGAGCGATGCGATCAAGGCGCGGTTGCCCGCATTGCGCGCCACCCTGCCCAAGGGCACCACCATCGAGATCGTGCGCGATGCCGGCACGCGCGTGCGCAATTCCGTGCGCAACGTGCAGGAGGCGCTCGTGGAGGGTGCGCTGCTCACCGTGCTCGTCGTCTTCCTGTTCCTCAACTCGTGGCGTTCCACGGTGATCACGGGGCTGGCGCTGCCGGTGTCGGTGCTCGCGTCGTTCGTGCCGCTCTGGGTGTTCGGCTTCACGCTGGACACCATGTCGCTGCTGGGGCTGTGCCTCGCGATCGGCATCCTGGTCGACGACGCCATCGTGGTGCGCGAGGACATCGTGCGACACGTGGAACTCGGCGCGGACCACATGACGGCCGCGCACGAGGGCACGGAGGAGATCGGCCTCGCCGTGGCGGCCACGACCTTCTCCATCGTGTCGGTGTTCGTGCCGGTGGGCTTCATGAGCGGATTCGCGGGGCAGTGGTTCAAGCCGTTCGCGCTCACGATTGCCGCCGCCGTGCTGGTTTCGCTGTTCGTGTCGTTCTCGCTGGATCCGATGCTTTCCGCCTACTGGCCCGATCCGCAGATCGAGGCGCACGAGCGTCGCAATCCCATCGCCCGCGCCCTTGACCGGTTCAACCAGTGGTTCGACCGGCAGGCGCAGCGGTATCGCAGCGGCATCGGTTGGGCGCTGGATCATCGCAAGTCGATGATCGGGCTGGCCGTCGCGTCATTCGTCGTCGCAATCGGGTTGCAGGTGGCCTTCGGCGGTTTCGGATTCGTGCCGACGAGCGATCGCAGCGAGCTTACGGTCAGCGTCGAGGCACCGCCGGGCTCGAGCCTGGAGTACACGCGCGTGATGGCCGAGCAGGTGGCGCGCCAGCTTCGTGCGCATCCGGAGGTGGTGTACACGTACACCACGGTCGGCAGTGCGTCGGGCTCGGGTGGCGTGGACATCGGCTCCGTGTACGTGCGGTTGAAGGACAAGAAGGACCGCAGCATCAGCCAGACCGATTTCGGAAGGAAGATTCGTCGCGAGCTGCGCGCGCGCGCGGACATGAACGCGTACATCCTGGAGGCGGGCGGGCCCGGTGGTGGCATGAAGCCGCTTCAACTCCAGCTCCAGGGCAACGATCAGGCTATCCTCAATTCGCTCGCCGATTCCATCGCGAAGATCGTTCGCACGGTTCCGGGCGCGGTGGATGTCGGCCTGTCCACCAAGGGCGACAAGCCGGAGCTCAAGGTCAGCATCAACCGCGGCCTGGCCGGATCGCTCGGTGTCACGGTGGGGCAGATCGCGCAGGCGCTGCGTCCCGCGTTCGCTGGTGTGGATGCGGGCAACTGGGTGGATGCCTCGGGTGAAACGCGTTACGTGCGCGTGCGCCTTCCCCAACGGCTCCGGGAGAGCCCGGCCGACATCGCCACCATTCCCATCGTGATACCTGGCGGCGCGGTGGTTCCGCTGGGCCAGCTCGCCACGATCACGTCGAGTACCGGCCCTGCGCAGATCGACCATCTCGATCGTCGCCGGGTGGTGACGATCGGCGCGAACATCGAGGGGTCGATCGGCAACGTGAACAGCGCGGTGCAGGCAAGGCTGAAGGCGTTTCGCCTGCCGGATAACTACAGGATCGTGACGGGCGGGCAGGCAAGGGATCAGGCCCAGGTGTTCGGCTCCATCTTCACGGCGCTCGGCACCGCGGTGATGCTGATGTACCTCATCCTGGTGGTGCAGTTCGGCTCATTCCTGGATCCGCTCGCGATCCTGTCGTCGCTGCCGCTGTCGTTGATCGGCGTGGTGCTGGCGCTGCTGATTACGCACGACACGTTGAACATCATGAGCCTCATCGGGGTGATCCTGTTGATGGGCATCGTGGCCAAGAATGCGATCCTGCTGATCGACTTCGCGAAGTGGACGCATGAGAAGAAGCAGGTGCCCATGCGTGATGCGCTCATCGAGGCGGGCGCGATCCGGCTGCGTCCGATCCTGATGACGACGCTGGCGCTCATTGCCGGCATGATTCCGGTGGCGCTGGGTCGGGGCGAGGGAGCGGATTTCCGCTCGCCGCTGGGCCGCGCGGTCATTGGCGGGACGATCACGTCCACGGTGCTCACGCTGTTCGTGATTCCCACCGTGTACGAGATCTTCGACGACTGGCGGGAGAAGGCCGGTGCGATGATGCGGCGCCGGAGCGCGCGTCGTGCACGCCCCGCGCACGGCGAGTCGCCCGTTCCGGTGGCGGGCGACTAGGGCGGTGAGGCAAGGGCTGGCTTACTGCTCGACGAGTACCAGGTAGCGGGAGGGCGTCCAGAACTTCGCCGCGCTGGCGATGGTGAGGTTGCCGCGGAAGGAATTCTGGTCGCGCTGCGCCACGACTGCGTCGTCCAGGCTCTGGCGCGACACCACGCGGTAGCGACGCGAGGTATCCGGCACCGCGATGGTCTTCACGTCGCGTTGGTCGAGTGCGGTGAACGCCTGCGGGTCCAGGGAGCGTGCGACCTGCAGCGTGCGGCCCGGGTGCGCGAAGATGAGGTTTGCGCCCCCTTCACGCACGATCACGCCGCGCTTCACCAGCTCGTCTTCGCTGCCGATCACGTAATAGGCCTTGTTGTGCGCGGCCTCCGAATTGGTGAGCGACGAGGCGAGCTGCGTGGTGGCGGTCTTCAGGCTGTCGATGCGTACCGACAGCACCTCGATCATTGCCGCCTGGCGGTGGATCGTGGTGTTGAGGTCCGTGATCATCGCGGAGTCGCTCGCCAATTGCGCGCGGAGTGCGGTGTTGGAGCTCCTGGACTTCGAGAGCTGCGACGAGGTGGTGCGTGCGCGCTCGACCAGTGCGTCCACGCGCGCCATCACGAGCTTGCGATTCTGCACCTGCCGAGCGAGCGGATCGAGCCGCTCATCGACGCGCTTGCCCTTCGGCAGACCCTTCACGGTGTTGACGCTGCTGTCCAGGTGCATGATGAAATCGTCTGCCTGGAGCACCACGCGCGTGAGTGAATCCTTCTGCGCGCCGAGCTGCGCGGAGAGCTGGGAAGCCCGGTCGGCATGCACTGCGGAGAGCGCGACCGCGGCACTATCGGCGCGCTGGTGCTCGGCACCAGGTACGCAGCCCAGGAAGACGAGCGCGGATGCGGCGGCGATTGACGTACGGCGTGAGATGATCATGGGCGTGGCCTTCACTGGGGAAGCGATTCCATGCAGGATGGGGTGGGCGGCCGCACGCGAC
>JACMOE010000218.1 GCA_014378185.1 Gemmatimonadaceae bacterium
CAGGAATGACCACCGCCGCGGCCGGGCTGCGCTACCCGCGCGTACTGCTCAAGATCTCCGGCGAGGCACTCGCCGGCGATCGTGGCCTCGGTTTCGATTTTTCAACGGTCGACCGCATCGCCGACGAGATCCAGACCGTCAAGAGCACCGGCGCGTCGCTGGGGCTGGTCATCGGCGGCGGCAACATCGTGCGCGGCTCGCAGTTGTCCAAGATGGGCCTGGATCGCGTGAGCGCGGACTACATGGGCATGCTCGGCACCGTGATCAATGCGCTCGCGGTGCAGGACGTCCTGGAGCGGAAGGGAATGGCCACGCGCGTGATGACGGCCATCCGCATGGAGGAGCTGGCGGAGCCGTACATCCGGCGCCGTGCGTTGGCGCACCTGGATAACGGACTCATTGTCATCTTCGCGGCCGGCACGGGCAATCCGTATTTCAGCACCGATACCGCGGCCGCGTTGCGTGCCATCCAGATCAAGGCGCAGGTCATCATCAAGGCCACCAGCGTGGATGGCGTCTACTCGGCCGATCCGAAGCAGGACGCCAACGCGAAGTTGTACGAAGAGATCAGCTACCGCGACGTGATGCTCGAGGAGCTCAAGGTGATGGATCAGACTGCCGTGACGCTGTGCAAGGAGAACGCCCTGCCCCTGATCGTGCTGAGTATCCATAAACCGGGCGCGATTGCCGCGGCAGTTCGCGGTGAGCGCGTCGGAACCCTGGTCAAATAGGACGATGAGCACAATTCCAGAGATCGTGAAGGACTGCCGCACGTCCATGGAGAAGGGCCTCGACGCGGCAAAGCGCGAATTCTCCTCGGTGCGCTCGGGGAAGGCATCGCCCAACATGCTCGACACCGTGCGCGTGGAGATGTACGGGCAGCAGATGATGCTCAACCAGGTCGCGAGCATCGCCGCGCCGGAGCCACGCACGCTGCTCGTGACGCCGTTCGACAAGAGCCAGGCCAAGGTGGTCGAGAAGGCCATTCGCGACTCGGATCTTGGCCTCGAGCCATCGTCGCAGGGCGGCGTGATTCGCGTGCCGCTCCCCTCGATGAACGAGCAGCGCCGCAAGGACCTCGTGAAGATCGTCCACAAGCTGGCGGAAGACGGCAAGATCGCCGTTCGTCACGCGCGCACGCACGCGCGCGACGGCTTGAAGAAGCTGACGGGCACCAGTGAAGACGACGTGAAGCATGCCGAGAAGGACCTCCAGAAGGTCCACGACGATTACATCGGGAAGATCGACGCGATGATCAAGGCCAAAGAGGCCGAGATCATGGAAGTCTGACGTCGGCGATGCGTCGGACAGGGCAGGGCACATGAGCGAGCTCGCCAAGCGGGTGCTCGTTGCGGTCATTGCGGCGCCACTCGCGCTCTGGATCGTGCTCGCGGGGGGAGCGCCGCTTGCGGCGCTGATCGCCATCGTCAGCGCGGTAGGCGCGTGGGAGTTCTTCCGCATCGCGCGCGGTGCGGGCGCACGTCCTCTCGATGATGTGGGCATTGCCCTCGCGGGCATCCTGCCGCTCGCCGTACACGCCCACTACCTTGGTGTCTTTTCGGCGAGGCCTGCGCTCGCGGCCGTTGTGGTGCTGCTCGTCATGGCGGCCACGATCTGGCTGCGTGGAGCTCATGGAGCACCGCTCCTGGCCGCTGCCACCACGCTCTTCGGTGTGCTCTATACGGCCGGCATGCTGGCCTTCGGGTATGCCATCCGGTATCACGATATCGTGGCGGGCTACGATTCGGTGGGCGCGAAGCATCTCTTGCTCGGGTCGCTCGCGGTGGCGATTCCACCCGGCGGCGCGCTCCTCATCTTTCCGCTCCTCGTCACGTGGGCCTCGGATATCGGTGCGTACGCGGTTGGCCGGACGGTTGGCGGGCGCAAGCTCATCCCGTCGGTGAGCCCGGGCAAGACTGTGGCGGGCGCCGTCGGCGGCCTGATCGCCAGCATGCTCGTGGCGTGGGCGTACGGACGGGGCGTGCTGGTTCCTGTTGCGCACCTCGGGTTGTCGCCGTGGGGCGCGCTCACGTTCGGGTTGCTCATCAGCGTGGCGGCGCAGGTGGGTGACTTGTTCGAATCGCTGCTCAAGCGCGATGCGAAGATGAAGGACAGCTCTCACATCATCCCGGGGCACGGCGGCATCCTCGATCGCTTCGACAGCCTGATCTTCGTGCTGCCGGTAGCATACGTGCTCCTCAGCTGGCTGCCCATACCCGTCTTCCAGTGACAGCTCGGGGAGTCGCGATCCTCGGCTCTACAGGGTCCATCGGCACCACCGCGCTGCGCGTCATCGCTCGGCAGGCGCCACACTTTCGCGTTGCCGCACTCACCGCCTTCAGCAATGCGCAGCTCCTGGAGGAGCAGGCTCGCGAATTGAAGCCGGGTTATGTCGGGCTGGTGCGCGCGGACGCGGCACCGCAGGCCGGTTGGTGTCACGGTTCGGGCGACGCGTGCCTCGTCGAGGCGGCGACGCGGAGCGACGTGGACATCGTGCTCAATGCGGTCGTGGGCGCCGCGGGACTCGAGGCCACGCTTGCGGCGCTGGGGCAGGGCAAGCGCGTTGCATTGGCGAACAAGGAGTCGTTGGTGATGGGCGGGTCGCTCGTCATGGACGCGGTGCGCACGGGTGGCGGAGCGCTCGTGCCGGTGGACAGCGAGCACAGCGCCATTCTCCAGTGTATCGCGGGTCGCCCAATCGGCGAGGTGCGACGTCTCGTGCTCACCGCATCGGG
>JACMOE010000219.1 GCA_014378185.1 Gemmatimonadaceae bacterium
CGCGACCCGAACAGGCTGTTCGTCGCGGTGATGGGCCATCCGTACGGCGCCAACGCGGAGCGCGGACTGTTTCGCTCGACTGACGGGGGCGCGTCGTTCCAGAAGGTGCTTTACAAGGATGAAAACACTGGTGCCATCGACGTCGTGCTCGATCCGGTGAACCCTGACATCATCTATTGCGCGCTGTGGGAAGCGCGGCAGGGCCCTTGGGAAAATGGCGCGTTTTCCGGGCCCGGCTCCGGCCTGTACAAGTCGATTGATGGCGGCGTGACCTGGAAACGACTCGAGCGCGGCTTGCCCACGTTCGCCGACGACGGCCTCGGTCGCATCGGCATTACCGTGGCGCCCAGCTTGCCCAGCCGCCTGTTCGCCACGGTGAACTCCGCAAAGGGCGACGGACTGTTTCGCTCGGACGACGCCGGTGAGTCGTGGTATCGCGCCACGACGGACGCGCGGGTCGCCACGAGGGAATCGGACTTTGCCGAGGTGAAGGTGGATCCGGCGAACCCCGACATTGTCTATACGGCGAGCGTCGTGACGTGGAAGTCGGTGGACGGCGGCAAGACGTTCAGCGCATTGCGCGGCGCGCCTGGCGGCGATGACTACCATCGCATCTGGATCAATCCGAAGCACACAAGCACCATGATCATCGCCAGCGACCAGGGCGCGATCGTCACTGTGAATGGTGGCCAAACGTGGAGCTCCTGGCTCAACCAGCCAACCGCGGCGTTCTATCATGTCGCCACCGACTTCGACTTTCCCTACCGCGTGTGCAGCGGGCAGCAGGAGTCTGGTTCCGCGTGTGTGCGGAGCCGCGGTGACGACGGGCGCATCCTCGACTGGGATTGGCACCCCGCGGGCGTGGAGGAGTACGGCTATGCCGCGCCGGATCCACTCGACCCCAACATCGTGTTCGGCGGCAAGGTGTCGCGGTACGACCGCCGTACGGGCCTCATTCAGCAGGTGGGCCCACACGCCGGACCGACCGCAGGCTTCCGCTCCGTGCGCACCGCACCGCTCGTGTTCTCGACGGTCGATCCGCACACGTTGTTCTTCGCGGAGAATGTCGTGTGGAAGACGAGCAACAGTGGAAAGACGTGGACGCAGGTGAGCCCTGATCTCACGCGCACCGATTCCATCGTGCCGGCGAACGTGGGGGTGTATGCGTCGTCTCCCACCGCGACAGCGCGGCATGGCGGCGTGATCTACACGCTCGCGCCGTCGTACGTAAACGTGAAGCGTATCTGGGCCGGCAGCGACGACGGACTCATTCACACCACGAGTGATGGTGGCGCGCACTGGACGGATGTCACGCCGCCCGACGTTCGTGCCCGTCCGTGGAGCAAGGTGTCGCTCATGGACGCCGGCCGCTTCGACGCCGGTACCGCCTATGCGGCGATCAATACCATCCGGCTGGACGACTTCCGTCCGCACATCTATCGCACGCACGACAGCGGCCGGAGCTGGACACAGATCACCAATGGCATCGCCGACGGTGCCGTCATCAACGTGGTGCGCGAAGATCCCAAGCGCCGAGGGCTGCTCTATGCCGGTTCGGAAGACCAGGTGTGGGTGTCGTTCGACGACGGCGACCATTGGTCGTCGCTGCGGCTCAACATGCCCGCGACGTCCGTTCGCGACCTCGTGATCAAGGATGACGACGTGGTGATCGGCACGCACGGCCGCTCGTTCTACGTGCTCGACGACGTGGCTGCACTGCGACAGATCACCGCAGCCACGGCAGCGGCTCCTGTTACGCTGTTCAAGCCCGCGAGCGCGATTCGCTTTCGCTTCAGCAAGTATCCGGACACGCCCATTCCACCCGATGAGCCGTGGGCGCAGAACCCGCCCGATGGCGCGATCATCGATTATCACATTGGCGCAGGTGTCGCAGGCGATGCCAGGCTCGAGATCGTGGAGGCTGGCGGGCGAGTCATTCGGACGTACACCAGTCGCGATACGGCCATGGCACCGGCGGACATCGGCAACACGCCGCGGTACTGGATCAGGCCAACGCAGGTGCTGTCGGCGGCGCCGGGCTTTCATCGCTTTGTGTGGGACGTGCATTTCGAGCGGCCAGTGGGCGCTGCGACCGCGATTGCCTATCCCATTTCCGCCACACCGTTCGACACGCCGCGCGAGCCGCGCGGACCGTGGGCCTTGCCCGGCACGTACACCGTTCGGTTGACGGTTGGTGGGCGCACGTACGCGCAGCCATTGACCATTACGATGGACCCACGGGTGAAGACTTCGCCTGCCGCACTCCGCGAGGCGCATGCGATGGCGGTGGCGCTCTTCGACGCGGTAGCACGGGACTCCATTGTTGCGGGCTCCGTGCAGCGCGTCCGGGATCAGGTGCGTGCACTGAAGACCATGGGCGCCTTGGCGGCTTCACTTCCACTTCTGGACACGCTGGATGCGCAGTTGGCCGAGCTCGCCGGAGGGAGCGAGGGTGGACGGCGGGCCGGCGCTGGACGTCGCGCCGTGGTTGCCGCGCCGTCACTCACGTCCGTGAGCGCGGATATGCTCACCCTGATGAGCATGCTCGAGGAAGCGGATGCCGATCCGACCGTCGCGCAGCGCGCGGCGGTGAAGCGTACGATGGGAGAGTTCATGTCCGTCGTCGCGCGCTGGAACATGCTTCGGGAAACGGGCGTGCCGGCCGTCAACGCGGCGCTGCGTGCGGGAGGAGTGTCGGCGACCATTTCGCCGTAAAACGCCCTTCGAAGCGAAGAACCTGCCGCTGTCGTCCTGAGCAAAGCGAGGACCTGCTTCCGCCCTTTGTCGTCCTGAGCAAGGCGAAGGACCTGCTTCCGCTCTTTGTCGTCCTGAGCAAGGCGAAGGACCTGCTTCCGCTCTTTGTCGTCCTGAGCAAGGCGAAGGACCTGCTTCTGCTTCAGTACGACAGATCGTCCCATGCAGGATTGACGCTGCTGATGAGGGCAAGTTTCCGGGCGCGAAGCCAGCCTTTCAGTTGCTTTTCGCGCCTGATGGCAGCGAGAACGTCCGCTGTGCACTCGACGTACACGAGGCGAAACAGCCGGTAACGCGCCGTTGTGTGTACCTGGCCCGTCCGGTGCTGGTACAGTCGACGCTGGAGGTTGTTCGTTACGCCAATGTAGGTCCGGCGTGACTTGCTGGCCAGGATGTAGACGCAGTAGGTGCGCATTCACAATCATTGCGGCACGACCACTGTTAATCGTCACAGTTTCGTGTTGCACTGGCTCGTTTTGCTGCACGACCGCGGGAGCAGGTCCTTCGCTGCGCTCAGGACGACAAGCGGAGCAGGTCCTTCGCTGCGCTCAGGACGACAACGAATTGGCGGGAGCGAGCGTACCTTCAGCGTACATGGCCGTTCCCCACGCAGCCATTCATTCCCAGCCCCACACATGCGCATCTTCGGATCACGCACTGCACTCCTCTCAGGCGTCCTCGCGCTGGCCGCCGGCACGTCCGGCGCCCGGGCGCAGTCGCTCGACTCGGCCACCATCGCCGGCATGAAATGGCGAACGGTCGGACCCGCGAATTTCCAGGGCCGACTCTCCGACGTCGTCGGCATACCGGGCCCCTCCAAGACGCTGTACGTCGCGGCCGCTGGCGGCGGCATCTGGAAGAGCGGCAACAACGGCATCACCTGGCGCCCCATCTTCGACGACAAGCACATCATCTCCATGGGCATGCTCGCGATCGCGCCGTCCGACACCAACACGGTGTAGGCTGGCACAGGCGAGCCCAATTCGCGCAACACCATCGAGCCCGGGGCCGGCATCTACAAGTCGGAGAATGGCGGCGCCACGTGGACCCTCATGGGTCTCGAGAAGACGCAACACATCGGTCGCATCGTGGTGGACCCGCGCGACAAGAACGTGGTGTACGTGGCGGCCCTCGGTGCCGCGTGGAAGCCCAATGCCGAGCGTGGCCTCTACAAGACGATCGACGGCGGCAAGACCTGGACGATGTCCAAATTCATCAGCGATCGCGCCGGCTTCGTGGACGTCACGCTGGACCCGCGCAATCCCGACGTGATCTACGCGTCGAGCTGGGAACGTTACCGCACGCCGTACTCGCTCAATAGCGGTGGCCCGGGCAGCGGCTTGTGGAAATCCAGCGACGCGGGCACGACGTGGATGGAGATCAAGGGCGGCGGCTACCCTGAGGGCACCAAGGGCCGCATCGGACTCGCCGTGGCACCGAGCAATCCGGATGTCGTGTATGCACTCACCGAGGCGTATTCCCTGGCGCCGCAGAAGGGCACACTCGTCATGGGGAAACGCCCCGAGGCAAATGGGCTCTACCGCTCCGCCGACGCCGGAAAGACGTGGGAGCGCACGAGCATCGTTGACGTGCGGCCGTTCTACTACTCGCAGGTGCGTGTTGACCCGAAGAACCCGGACCGCGTCTACTACTCGTCCACGGAGCTCCAGGTCTCCAACGACGGCGGCAAGACCACCAGCAACGCTGCGCAGGGCGTGCACGTGGACGATCACGGCATCTGGATCGACCCGAATGACCCGGAGCGCTGGGCCCTGGCCAACGACGGTGGTATCGCCATCACGTTCGACAAGGGCGGCAACTTCTTCTATCCAATGAACCTGCCGCTCGGCCAGTTCTACGAGATCAGCTACGACATGCAGGTGCCGTACAACGTCTGCGCCGGTGCGCAGGACAACGGCTCGTGGTGCGGCCCGAGCCGCCGTCGCTCGGCGATGAGCAATGCCAACTGGTTCACCATTTCGGGCGGCGACGGCTTCTACACGGCGCAGGATCCCGCAGGCGATTGGGTGTGGGGCGAGTCGCAGAACGCGGGCGTCCAGGGGCGCAACCTGAAGACCGGCCAGACGCTTCGTGTCACCAAGCCGGGCTTTCAGGAGCGGTACCGCCAGACGGAGGACTCGGTGGCCGTCGTATGGGGCGATCCCGCAACGCCGCCCACCAAGGACCAGCAGAAGCGCATCGCCACGCTCCGTACGGTACAGCGCAAGGACTCGCTCGACCTCCTCACACGGTTCAACTGGAACTCGCCATTCCTGCTGTCGTCCCACAACGCGCAGGTGTTCTACCTGGGCGGCAACAAGGTGTTCAAGTCGCTGAAGCGCGGCGAGGAAATGTTCACCATCTCGCCCGACCTGTCGAAGCAGTACCGGGCACGAATGGACACCGCCGAGAAGTACACGGGTGGCGTGACCCCCGACGTGACCGGCGCCGAGACCTACGGCACGGTGGTGACGCTCGCGGAGTCGTACATCAAGCCGGGGTTCCTGCTCGCGGGCACGGACGACGGCAACGTGTGGCTCACGCACAACGACGGCGGCAACTGGGAGAACCTGAGCGACCGGTTCCCGGGCCTGCCGACGAAGGACGTCTATGTGGTGCGTGTCGAGCCATCGCACTTCGACACACTCAGCTTCTACGTCGCCTTCGACAACCATCGCTGGAACGACTTCACGCCGTACCTCTACGCCACGGACGATGGCGGCAAGTCATTCCATTCCATCGTCAACAACCTGCCGCGCGAAAGCCCGGCGGACTACCTGCACGTGGTACGCGAGGATCCGCACAACCGCGACCTGTTGTTCGTCGGGTCGTCGCTCAGCGTCTACGCATCCATCGACCGTGGACACACGTGGTCGAAGTTCGCCGCGGGCCTGCCGAGCGTGCCGGTGTACGACCTCAAGATCCACCCGCGCGATCACGAGGTCATGATCTCGACGCACGGGCGCGGCATCTGGTTCGCGGACGTCGGCCCGCTCGAGCAGCTCACGCCGAAGAGCATGGGTGACGTGGCTACACTGTACGTTCCGCGCACCGCGTACCAGTGGGGCGAAGGTCCGATGGCGGGACTGCCTGGCAACGGATGGGGTCAGGCGCCACTCGTCATTCCCGCGCCCGCGTACGGGGCCACCATCTCGTATCGACTCAAGGATTCCGTGACGAGCCCGGTGCGCATCACGGTGAGCGACGCGGCCGGCGCGCAGCTCTATACCACCACCGGCTCCGCGTCGCGGGGCGTGCACAGCGTGCAGTGGGCGTTCCAGAATGCCACCCTGCGCCAGCCGCTCACACCGTCGGCACGCCGCGACAGCATCATCCTGAAGAACCGGGGGCCCGTGGTGCTCGACTCGCTGGCCAGGACCGACTACGACACCGCGGCCATTGCCGCAGTGCGCCGAACGGTCAATCTCGCCAA
>JACMOE010000220.1 GCA_014378185.1 Gemmatimonadaceae bacterium
CAAACCGAGCTCGAACGAGGCGTTGCCCATGGGGCTCGTCTGCGTTCCCTTGGCGTCCATGGTGACACGATATCTGGTAGTACCCGCCGCATACTCTGCCTGCGCCGCGAGAGGGGCAGCGGCAAACGGGGCGGCAAGAAGAAGCGCCGCAGACAAGCGCGCAATGCGAACCGTCATGTGAAATCGACTCCTGGAGGGAAAGTGTGTCCGGCGTGCGTCGGCGATACAACTAATACGCATCTCGGCGGGAAAGGTTACTCGGTTATGTTGCAGGTCACCTTTCCATGAGGCCGCTCCGCATGCCCGACTCCCGCGATCCGTTTGCCGCCACGCCGCTCGACGCCATGGCGGAACGATTGCACGACGACGCCCGGCTGCCTGAACGTGCGACCGCCGGATCGGCCGGATATGACCTGCGCGCATACCTCCGCGATCGGAGTATCCGGGTGTCGGACGGCGACGTGCAGGGGGACGTCGTGACGGACGACCAGGGTGGAGAATGGGGCGTGATGCTGGCGCCTCGGCAAATGGCGCTCATCCCGCTCGGCTTCCGGACGCGCCTGCCAGATGGGTTCGAGGCACAGATTCGTCCGCGCAGCGGGCAGGCGTTCAAGCAGGCGCCCACGGTTCCCAACGCGCCCGGCACTGTGGATGCAGACTACGCGGAGGAGTGGATGGTGATTGTCCGCAACGATGCCGCGGTGCCGCGGCGCATCGTGCACGGCGAGCGCATCGCGCAGGTGGTGTTCGCGCGGTACCAGGCGCTGAACCTGCTGGAGGGAGCGGTGCAGCGGACGACGGCGCGTGCGGGCGGGTTCGGCAGTACGGGCAACGCATAGGTTCACCGCGCCGCGCGTCAGAGGCCAGGGAGCACTGCCAGGATGCTTTCCTTTCCAGCGGAAGTAACGCGCTAAGGAGTCCTGCCCCTGAAAACCGATACGACAAGCAACCTCCGGAATGACAAGAGCGGCACTAGCCATGTGGCTAGTACCGCTCTCCTTCATTGTCGTGGATTTCACGCCCTACACAATAAAATCCACAAGTAATGAATCCGGACCGCAAGACCGCCGATCCGCGTAAGCCTTGCTGACTAGCGGCTTACGGTGATCTTGCTGGTCCGAGTGTGACTAGGCAATTGATCACCTCCTTCGTTTCGGGTTCAACATGCAGGCGAACAGCTTCTCATACCAAATTTGAATAGCGTAGTTCCACTGCGCAAGCGGCGCCGAACTCTCTTTGGGAAGTCACCGATGGCGGCCGCCTTGCCACCGCGACGGTTCGCGCGACAACTTGCGCTGATGTCGAGCCATCACAAGCCCATCTATAAAGCCCGCACGACCATGGTTTCCTGCAAGCCGTTGCGCTTCCTGGTCCCGATCGTTCTCGCCGCTTGCACCCAGCAAGTGGGCACGCTGTCGCCCAAGGCGCCGGTACCCCTGCCCGCACTCGGTGGAACAGCTTCGCCATCGATGCCCTCAGCCCCCGACAAGACCTACTGGCTCTACGCCGCCTCCGAGGGCAACGACCAGGTGGCGCTCATCCGCTACGGCGCCGAGGGCATGCACGTCGAGCACGTGAACACCGTTGGCCTCATGCCCACCGACGTGGACGGCCCGCACGGCGTGGCGGTCTCGCCGGACGGCCGGTACTACTACGTCACCACCGCGCACGGCGCTCCCTTCGGCTTCCTCTGGAAGTATGCCACCGCCAACGACTCCGTGGTGGGCCGAGTCATGCTGGGCAATTTTCCGGCGACTGTCCATGTCACGCCGGATGGCGCGTTCGTGTACGTGGTCAACTTCAATCTCCACGGAGACATGGTGCCGTCGGACATGTCGATCGTGGCGGCGGACGAAATGCTGGAAGTGGCACGGGTGCCTACGTGCACCATGCCGCATGGGTCGCGCATCAACCCGCAGGGCACGCGGCAGTATTCGGGCTGCATGATGGATGACATGGCGGTGGAGATCGACACGCGCACCCTCGGTGTATCGCGTCACTTCGTCCTCACCAAAGGCAAGGAGCGGGGCGTGTCCGGACCGCCGCGCACCAGTCACGCGGCAGCCGGCAACAGTGTTGGTGCCGACATGGGGGGGCACGGCATGGAGGCACCCAAGCCGGGTGACGTGAGTTGCTCCCCCACATGGGCACAGCCGTCGGCGAACGGGGAACGGCTCTTCATTGCGTGCAACAAGAGCAGCGACATTGTCGAGATCGACGTAGCAACCTGGGTGATGACGCGGCGCATACCGGCTGGCGACGGTGTCTACAACCTGGCGGTCACGCATGATGGTCGGTTGCTCGTGGGCACGAACAAGCGCGGCAAGTCCATCTCCATCATCGATATAGCGTCGGGCAAGGAAGTGGGCCGGGTCCCTACCACGCGCCGTATCCCGTCGGGACTGGCCGTGTCGGCGGACGACCGCTACGTGTTCGTCACGCAGGAGGGGGTCGGCTCGGAGCCAGGCGCCGTGGACGTGGTGGATCTGCGTACGCTGGCCAGGGTGGCCACCCTCGACGTGGGGCAGCAGGCGGGCGGCATCGACGTGTGGAAGATTACCGCGCCCATTCGATGACCACAGCCGTACGCAGCTCGGCGCGCACCTACTGGTCCCAGAGCCGCTCGCACAGGTACAGCCTGCTCTTCGCGCTCCCGCTTCTGCTGGTCTATGAGTTGCTGGGGGCCATCTCGCCGGTGCGGATGCAGGGTGGTGTCGTCCGGAACGGCGCTGATGTCGTGCTCACGGACCTCTTCATCTACCTGCTGGGACCCCGCGGCCCGCTCGTCTTCATGGCGATGGTCATCGGAGGCGCCCTCTGGCTCATTCGCCGCGATCGCAGTGCAGGGCGGGTGCAGCCCGGAGTGTTTGCTGCCATGCTGGGGGAGGCGGTGGTCCTCGCCATGGTATTTGGCGTGGTGGTAGGCACGGTCACCGTGCGCGTGCTCGGCCCATTGCGCGCGATGGTCGCGGGCGGCATCGGCGGCACCTCGCTCGAGCGTCTCACCCTCTCCCTTGGCGCGGGACTGTACGAGGAGCTGCTCTTTCGCGTCGTGATCGTCGCGCTGCTGTCGAATGCATTTCGGTTGCTCGGCATCGGACGGTTGCCGGCCGGCGTTGCGGCGACTGTTCTTGGCGCGCTGCTCTTTTCCGCGTTCCACTACATCGGACCGCTGGGTGAGCCGCTCGCGCTGGAATCGTTCATCTTTCGCGCGATCGCGGGACTCGCCTTCAGTGCACTCTACCTGACGCGCGGTTTCGGCATCACGGCGTGGACGCACGCGCTCTACGACGTTGCCGTGCTCCTGTGAGTCTTCCGTCATCCTGAATCGTGCCGGGTGACGGCCGACCAGTTATCGTTCACTGCTCACCGTTCACCGTTCAATGGTTCCGATAGATGCCTTTCGCTGCATTCAAGCTGCACCCCGACCTGCTCCGTGGTACGAAGGAGTTGGGTTTCACGCGCGCAACACCCATCCAGGAGCAGGCCATTCCGCCCGCCCTCGAGGGGAGGGACCTTCTCGCGTGCGCAATGACGGGGAGTGGCAAGACGGCCGCATTCCTGCTGCCGGTGCTGCATCGGCTCATGGACAAGCCACGGGGAACCACCCGCGCGCTTGTCATCACGCCCACCCGTGAGCTTGCCGCGCAGATCGAGGAGCATCTCAAGCAGCTCGCGGTCCATACGCCCCTGTCCGGCGCGGCCGTATTTGGTGGGGTGGGCATGGGCCCGCAGGAGCACGCCTTCCGCAGCGGGGTGGACGTCATCATTGCCACACCTGGCCGGCTGCTCGATCACTTCAAGCAGCCATACGCCAAGCTGAGCGGGCTCGAGGTGCTGGTGCTGGATGAGGCGGACCGGATGCTCGACATGGGCTTTCTGCCGGATATCAAGCGGGTACTCAAGCACCTGCCGGCCAAGCGCCAGACGCTGTTCTTTTCCGCCACCATGCCGGCCCCCATCCAGGCGCTCACGCGGGAACTGCTGCATAATCCGGCGACGATCAACCTGGAGCGCAAGTCGACGCCCG
>JACMOE010000221.1 GCA_014378185.1 Gemmatimonadaceae bacterium
CACGCGCACGGTGGCCGGCGTGCGACGAAAATTTCATGGGTACCGCGCGCGCGGCGTGCCCGATGGCCCGGACGATGGCACGCTCGCCCCATGGGGCGTGGTGGCCTCGCTGCCATTTGCACCGGACATCGTGTTGCCCACTATCGAGTCCATGTGGCGCATGCGTCTGGGCGGCGCGCATCCGTACGGCTTTCGGGAGACGTTCAATGCCACTTATGCGGTGCGAGGCTCCGCGCACGGGTGGGTATCGCCCAACTTTTGCGGACTCGAGGAGGGGCCGATGGTGGTGATGATCGAGAACCATCGGTCCGGCCTGGTGTGGCAGTTGTTGCGCGAGTGTGCCCCGATCATCAGGGGCCTGCGGGTGGCGGGGTTTGGTGGTGGGTGGTTGGGTGGTGAGGTTTTCGCCGCTCAATCTGTTCCGTAACGCTGGGTGTGATGTCTGCCGTCAGCCGTCAGCCACTGACGTCACTCGAGAGGACATCCACACGGGGCGCGTGCCCAGGCGAGTCGGCGCCCGATGTCCGAGGTCAGATCCTGACGTCCGGAGTCAGACGACGGAAATCAGGCGCCTGACATCGGGCGCCGCGCCACCAGCGTGTGCGCCGAATCGGCTTGTCCTCTCGAGGGACGTCAGTGGCGGAATACAGAGGTCAGACATCACACCCTGCGTCAACGGCGCCTCGCAGCGCCGCCGCGGCTGGCGTCAACCGGTCGGCTCTTCGCAGGTGCGCGCCCACGGAATGATGTCCAGCCGCGCAATCGGAATCTCCACGCCGGTCCGCTCACACCGGCCGAACTGGGCGGGATCGTCATGCAGGCGCTCGAGGGCGGCATCGATCTCCGCCAGCTCGCGCGAGGCGCGCGTGGCATTCGACGCGTCGAGCTCGGCATCCATCGTGTCCGTGCCGATGTCCGCGGGATGCGTGGGCATCGCCGACAGGTCGCCGGCGGATTGCTGCCACGATTCGCGGGAGCGGTCGCCGACGATCCTGTTCAACAGGTCGAGCGCGCGGCGGCGCTCATCCTGCAGCCGGCGACCGAGGTGATCGAGTTGTTCGCGAGTGAGGGACACGACGTCTCCAGGAAGTGAGGGCAGGTGGGGGACTCGGCACGGCATGCAAGTTACGGCGCGGCCCGCCACCGACGACCGCTCAGTCCAGTGATCCTGCCGCCACAGGTCCCGGCGAATCCAGGTTGAAGAGATGATGCTCCGGCGTCAGCGCGTGGGCAAAGGCCGCCAGCAGCGCGAGTCGTAGCACCAGGCGTGTCAGCGGCACCGGCAACCTGATGAGCGCAAACGCTCGACAATCCGGACACATCAGCGAGCCTTGCGGCACGAGCACTCGGCACGAGCGGCACGCGATCACGCGCGAGCGGCTGTTGAATCGCGCCCATGACGCGCGTAACGCGCCTGTCAGGCGCCGGGGGGCATCGCCCATCAGGTCGGCCTGGATCGCCAGCCAGAGTACGGCGTAGGGAACGACGGTCGCGCCCGTGAGCGCCAATGCGTAGCACGCCGCGAGCGGCCACGAGACAGGCCGCGTCACCAGCCAGACTGCGCTGCCCACGGCCGCGATGACCAGCGATTGGCGTTCCGCCTGGTGGTTGAACAGCACCGTGAACACGAGTAGCGAGCAACCGAACTGCAACCGGAATCGCTCGTCGCTCCACCGGTCGCGGCGAATCAGCGGCGCAAGCACCAGCAACGTGCCGGCGACCTGGAATGCCCAGCTGGGAAGCTCCGTCTCCCAGTGCTCCCGGATGGCGCGAATGAGCGACATGCCGAACTGGATGTCGCCGGCATCATGCATCTGGACCGCGTGCCACGACTGATATTGCCGCGCCAGCTCGCCCGCTGGAACCACGAGCAGCGGAAGGGCAAGCAGTACGCAGATCGCAAGCAGCAGTGGCAGCGCAAAGCGCCGGGGACACGCGCGTGTCACGATCACGCTCGCGACCGCAAGCGGAAAGATCTTGATCATCGCACCCACCGCAATGGCAAAAGCGGCTCGTGCATCCTTTCCCTGCACGATCCACATCAGCGCCAGCAGCATGAGCGCTGCAATGAGCCCATTGCTCGACGACGCCTGGATGGTGGTAAACACCTCCGGGAGGAGCAGCAGGAGCGCGAGGTTCGCCTGCCGATTGGGGAGCAATCGCGTGACGGCCCAGAAGAGCAGCGCGGCGTTCAGCAGGTTCCAGGCGAAGAGCGACACTGCATATGGCAGTACGCTCAGCGGCGCAAACAGCACCGCGGCACTCGGGCTGTACTTGAACAAGTCCTGCGACGCAGGACCCTGCTCGTCACCATAGATGGCATAGAGATCCTGGTGCGCCACGAGATGCACGAAGGACTGGCGGAAGATCGCGAACGTCGTGTGCTCTCGGCTCACGACGCCGCGTTGCCACGTTGCAACGACAACTACCAGCAGGTACGCCCCGGCGAGCCAACGCCTGGCGCTAGCAGATTGCAAACGCATCAGTTGTCCGACGGGTGGGGGAGGAACGTCGGTGCGGAACAGGAAACACCTGAATGTGTTGC
>JACMOE010000222.1 GCA_014378185.1 Gemmatimonadaceae bacterium
ATGTACACGACGGGCCGCTGGTTGAGCGTGAAGCTCGAGGTTCCGCGAATGCGAAGGTCCTTGGCGCCGCCAACGCCGCCGCCAACGCTGGTGGAGCGCACGCCGGTCACCTGCCCTTCGAGAATCGACCCGAGATCCGTGGCCGGCTTGACCTCGGTGATCTTGCCGACATCCACGACACCGATGGGAGCGCCGAGCTCGCGCTTGGACACTGCCCCACCGGTACCTGTTGTCACCACTTCACTCAGCGTGATCACGCTCTGCTGCAGCACGAGCGCGATCATGATCGAATCGCCCACGGGCACGGAGACCGGCCTCACTGTCGCGCGGTATCCGAGTCGCTGTGCACGCACAGTGGCGGGGCCGCTGCGCACGCCTCGAATGATGAAGTGCCCGCGACCGTCGGTCTGTGAGCCCAGCTGCGTACCGGCAATGACGATGAAGGTGCTGCCCAGCGGTTGACCGCTCGCGGCGTCCGTCACCGTGCCGACAACGATACCCGTTTGCTGTGCGTGACTCGCAGCGGGCACGACGAGCAGGCCGAGAAACAAGCCCCAGTGCGTGAGAAGAAACTGGATGGGTCTGGACGAACGCGTGATGCCGGGCGTCATGAGGGATCCCTCGGAGATATGTGTCTGAACCGAACGGCAGTGATCGAAGCGATGCACGGAGGCATGCAAATGCGAGCTCCGTCCAAAAAAAGTGACGGTGAGGTGCCCGCGAGAGCCGCTCGCGCAGACCACATGTAGCACCGCAATTCGTGACGCGCAATAACGATTTTCAATTGTCCAGATGTGAGACAATCCAGCACGATTTTCGAGCTTGCAATCGCCTGTGCTAGTCCGTGACGTGGACCGCCGACCGGGGCGCACGATACACGACTTTTCCGTTGAAGATCGTCATCTGGCACTGCATCGCCCGGAGCTGATCTGTCGGCACCACGTAGACGTTCCGGTCCCACACCGCGAGGTCCGCGTATTTCCCTACCTCGATCGACCCGACCTTCTTCTCCAGAAAGAGTTGGTGGGCGGCGCCCATCGTCGCGGCGCGCAGCGCAGCGCGCACGTCGATTGCTTCGCCGCGGCCGAACGGATCCTTCGCATACGCGCCAAGCAGAGGCTCGCGCGCGACGGCGGACCAGATTCCGTATCGCGCTGCAAACGGCGTCACCGGGAAGTCGGATCCGTTTGCCCACAGGACGCCCTTGGAGAGAAACGTCCTGAACGGATTCAGTCGCAACGATCGCACAGGTCCGAAGTTGGAGGCGTATGCATCACCGAGCCACCATGTGAATGAGGCCGAGGGCTCGGGATAGCCGGCGTCATGGTCGCGTTGCAGCATTGCCATGACGTCGATCGCGTGATCACTCGGGATGTTCGCGTGGATGATGCCGTGTCGCAGCCCCTGCATGGGGTTCGCCCGCATCGCCTCTGCATAGCTGTCCACCACCCAGTCGATGCCGCGGTCACCGATCGCGTGCACACTCACATGCATGCCAGCATCGTGAAACAGCCGAATGAGATGACGGACGGTGTCGGGATTCGAAGCAGGGTATCCGCGATTGCCCGCATCGACGCTTGTATAGTCCTTGTTCCAGTCGTCGTACAGCCACGCGGTGCGGGCTCCGCCGCTCCCGTCGATATAGAGCTTGACGCCCCCCGACACGAGACGATCGTCTCCCGTGCTCACGTACGGTCGCGACATCGCCGACCGCTCCGAAATCAACTGCTGCGCCGCGGCTTCGGTGCGCCCGCCAAGCCACAACGCAAACACCCGCACTGTAAGCGCTCCCTCTGCCAGCACCTTCGCGTAGGACGCCCACGTCGAGGAAGTCACCGTGGGATCCTTGACCGACGTCATGCCCTCCGCATTGAACCCCTTCGCCAGGTCGCGCATTCCCGCCTCCACTTGCGCCGCCGTGCGTGAAGGGATCAGTCGACGAACAAGCTCCTGAGCGGACTCCTTCAGCACCCCGGTCGGGGTGCCATCGGGATAGCGGTCGATGGTGCCGTTCGGCGGATCCGGCGTTTCGCGCGTGACGTGCGCCAGCGCGAGCGCCGCACTGTTGGCCACGCCGAAGTGCCCCGTGGTGTGCACGAGGTAGACTGGATTCGCTGGTGACGCCACGTCCAGGTCCCGCGCGACCAGAAGGCGACGCTCGGCGAGCTTGCCATCGTCCCAGCCGCGGCCAGAGATGAATGTGCCGGGACGCGTCTTTGCGACGCGATTCCGAAGGAGTCTCGCCACATCGCCGACCGTCTTGGCTCCGGGGTAGGACACGTCGAGGAGGTAGAGTCGGTCGGCTCCTCCCGTGCTGAAATGCGCGTGCGCGTCGATGAGCCCCGGTGTGACCGCAAGTCCATGCAGATCGATGCGCCGGGTTCGCGGCCCGATGAATTTCGCAATCGTCGCATCGCTGCCCACGGCGACGATCCGGTTCCCGCTGATCGCCACCGCCTGGGCAACATGGTCACCAGGATCCACCGTGAGAATCGTGCCGTGAAGGAGGACGAGATCCGCCGAAGGCTGCGGAGCCACGGGTGCCACTGCGGGCGTCTTGAACCCGGCGGCGCGCCAGAGATCGTCAGACCGGTACAGCACACCGTCCTTCATGACGAGCCGCACGTGCTGAAGATTCCTGATGTCCTCGAGGGGATTCTGGTCCAGGACAATGAGGTCGGCGCGCTTCCCCACCTCGATGGTCCCAAGCGTCCGGTCGAGCCCCATCACTTTCGCGGGCACGGCGGTGGCGGCACGCAGCGCCTCCATGGGCGGAATCCCGGCAGCGACGTAGAGCTCCACCTCACGATAGACGCTCAGCCCGGGCACGCCCTCGTCCGTGCCCGCCACGAGCGGCACGCCGGCAGCATGCAGCGCATGGAGGGCGCCGAGTGTTCGCCGCATGCGCGCGTGCGCCGTGGCGGTGTCGACGGTGGCGATGCCCATGGCGTTCACGCGTTGCGCAAGAATGGGGGGCAGGTTGACGACACCGGGGATGAGGGCGGAGACCGGTTCCGCCGTCGAGTGCTGCAGCAACTCTCCCCACGCGGCAGTGGGATCCACCACGGTGCCATGCCGACGTAGCGAGGCGATCTGCGCCTTCACACTGTCCGATGCCGTGTCGCCGCGGATTGGCAGGTGGGCAATCTGGTCCATCCCGGAATCGACCGACGCCAGGAGCCCGAGCGCTCGGGGAACGTGTCCCGTAACGCTCATGCCGAGTCGATGTGCCTCGGTGATGATGGCCCCAACGACCGCCGGCGCAACGAGGTCGTACAACTTGATCTGCTCGAAGCCGAGGTCGTGGTACCGCCGCACCACGGCGCGGCCTTCCTCGGGGGTGGTGGCGTTGATCGCCCCGAACGCGTTGGGCCCACCGCCATCCACCAGGCCGGCCACGAGCGTTCGCGGTCCAAGTGTACGATGCGCCGTCACTGCGTCGCGAAACGGAACGATGAAGTAGAGGTTGTTCCCCATGTCGCGCACGGTGGTCACGCCGGCGGCGAGGTACACGGGTGCCCACTCCATCTGCATGACGTGGGTGTGCATGTCCCACAGTCCTGGCATGATGGTCCGTCCGCCGACATCAATGCGTCGTGCACCACGGGGTATCATCGTGGTCGCCCGTTCACCGGCAGCGACGATCGCTCCGTTGCGCACGACAACCGTGGCGTCGGGTACCGGCGGTGCACCGGTGCCATCGATCAGCGTGGCGCCCACGAGTGCGACCGAGCCGCTGGCGAGCGGCGTGACCGTCCGGGTCATGCGCGCCAGGTCCGTCATGCGGTCGCGGGTACCGCTCGCCATGAGCGTGGCAAGCTGCGGTTCGAGATCCTCCCGCACGGCGTCCAGTGTGAGGCCACCACCGGTTGTCGTCAGTGCGGCCAGGCGACCGGACTGATCCAGCCAGACAGACTCCACCCCCCACGTCACTCCATCAACGGCGTATCGATCAAGAACTGCCCGACGCCCCGCCACATCGAGGGTATCGCGCCCGCGAAGGGTGATGGTGATGGTGTTCGTCGGCCCGCCGGGCACGGCGGCGAGCGAGCGCGGCCGACCATGGCTCGCCCAGTAACGAAGGAGGAGCAGGTGCTGCGACACCGGAGTGGCCCCGCCAATGGCGACGATCACTTTCGGAAGCGCAACGTCCGCCTGCCGTCCGCGCGACAGCACGTGGGCGCGCTGCCCCGTGACGTCGACGAGCGTCTCGACGGTCCGGCTGGTGTCGGTGACGCGGCTGATCTCCAGGCGCTGCGGCGAGAAGTCACCGGACAACCTTGCAGCAGCAACGAGATGGGTACGCCGCCCGCGGTCGGTGTAGTCGAAGTCAGACGTGTAGCGATAGCCGCCCGCTCCGTCGCGCGAGAGCTCGTACTGCTCCCAGCCAATTGGATAGCCGACATAGTACAGCCGCAGCCGATCGCGTACGGTTGCGGTGTCGCGTGCGAGCTGCGCTGATGCGAACGACGGGACGAGCAGCAGGAGTGCGAGCCGTCTCATTGCCCGAACGGTGTGAAGGAACCCTCGGGCGGGGTGATCTGGTAGTCGTGCGGCGGAGTGACGCCGAGGAGCCATTGAACGAAGTAGTCCCAGCGCCGGCGGATGAAATAGGGCTCGTTCAGTCCGTGGCCGCGATTGGGAGCCCATACCAGGTCGTACGCCCGGTTCGCCTTCGTGAGCTCGTCGATCAGCTGCAAGGTGTTGGCCGGGTGCACGTTGTCGTCGACGTCACCGTGCATCAGCAGCAGCTTGCCGCGCAGGTTCGACGCATACGACTTGTTGGCCGCCGCGGAAAAGTTGTCGCTCTTTTTCACTGTGTCGCGAAGCAGCAACCCCTGATACTTCTCCGCCCAGTAGATGTTGTAGCTGCGATTGTCGTGGTTGCCGGAACTCGACACGGCGACCTTGAAGAAATCGGGAAAGCGCAGCATTGCGTCGGTGCTCGCGAAGGCACCTCCCGAGTGTCCGTAGATGCCGACGCGTTCAAGGTCGATGTACGGATGGGCGATCGCGAGCTGCTTGATGACGGCCACGTGGTCCGGAATGCCGTTGTCGATGAAGTTGCCGTAGTAGCTGTCGTGGAACGCCTTGGAGCGCCCGGGAGTCCCCATGTGGTCGATCTGCACGACGATGAAGCCAAGCTCGGCAAGCGCGAACGGCTCGCCACCCGCGCGAAAATTCCACACGCCCACACTGCCCACCTGCGGACCCGGATAAATGTTCGAGATGATCGGATATTTCCGTGTCGTGTCCAGGTCAGTGGGGAGGTACATCACCCCGTAGAGGTCCGTGACGCCGTCCCGCGCCTTCGCCGTGAATGGGCGAGCGGCGCGCCAGCCGGTTGCCGCCAGCTGCGATACGTCCGACTTGGCGAGCGAGCGAATGATCCGGCCGGTGTGCGCATCGCGGAGCACCGACTCGACCGGCTTGTCTATTCCCGACATGCGATCCACGAGATATCGGCCGCTCGGGCTCACGACGACGTCATGATAGACGTTCTCCGGCGTGAGCAGGGTGAGGCCCGACCCATCGAAATTCACGCGGTATAACGCAGGATAGTAGAGGAAGCGATTTTGCTCGCGGCCACGCGCAGTGAAGAACACCTGCTGGCTTGCCTCGTCAACGTTGACGACCTTGCCGACTTGCCAGGGGCCGCTTGTGATCTGGTTCTTCACGCGTCCGTCCGACCCCATGCGCCAGAGGTGGCCCCAGCCGTCGCGCTCGGACCACCAGATGACATCCTGGCCGCTCTCGGTCACATACCAACTGGTCTCGTCCGTGGGCGGCG
>JACMOE010000223.1 GCA_014378185.1 Gemmatimonadaceae bacterium
ACACCAGCAAAACTCATGTCCATTCGGTCACTCGCCGCCGCCTGCGGCGCCCTACTCCTGCTTCCAGCGTTCACCAGCGCACAATCGCGAGGGGTGCCCACGCCGGCCTCGGTCATTGGCTTCGAGCCCGGCGCCGATCGCAAGCTGCCCGAGTGGCAGCAGGTCGTGGCTTACTTCAAGGCGCTCGACGCCGCATCACCGCGCGTGCAGGTCCGCGTGCTCGGCAAAACGACCCTTGGTCGCCCTTTCATCGCCGCATTCTTCGGTGACTCGGCCACACTCGCCAACCTGCCGAAGCTGCACGACGCGCAACGCAGGCTCGCCGATCCACGCCTCGCGACGGCACCGGAGCGCGCCGCGCTCGAGCGCGATGGCAAGGTGGTGGTGCTGGTGACGTCGAGCATCCATTCCACTGAAGTGGGCGGCATCCTCACGCCGCTCACGCTTGCGTACAAGCTCGCGACGTCGGAAGACGAGGACGCGCGCTCGATCCGGAAGAACACGGTGGTCATCATGGTGCCGTCGCTCAACCCGGACGGCGTGGACATCGTGGGCAACTGGTATCGCAGCTCACTCGGCACGGCGTGGGAAGGGAGCCAGCCGCCGACGCTCTACCATTACTACACGGGCCACGACAACAATCGCGACTGGTACGCGTTCACGCAGGTCGAGACGCAGATGGTGATCGACTCGCTGTACAGCGAGTGGCATCCGCAGATCGTGAACGACATCCACCAGCAGGGTTCCAACGGCACGCGCATCTTCATCCCGCCGTACATGGATCCCATCGAGCCCAACATCGACCCCATCATCGCGGCCGGCGTGGCGCAGATGGGCAAGTCGATGACGTGGCGGCTCACGCTCCAGGGGCTCGTCGGCGTGGCGAACAACACGTCCTACGACGCCTGGACTCCGGCGCGCGCATACCAGCACTATCACGGTGCCATCCGCATCCTCACGGAGACGGCGAGTGCGTCGCTCGCGTCGCCCATCACGGTGCCGTTCGAGACGCTGCAAGCGGGCTACAACGTCGATCCAAAGGTGACCGGCGTCGATTTCCTCACGCGGTGGCCGGGCGGTGTGTGGACCGTCGGCGACATCGTGAAGTACCAGCTCGCTGCATCGTGGGCACTGCTCGCGCAGGCGGCGGACGACCGGGCACTCTGGCTGTCGAGCTACAGCGCCGTCCAGCGCCATTCGGTGCAGGGCAATCAGGCGATCGGCCGCAGTGACTGGCCGGCCACGATCGTGATTCCCGCCCAGCCCTCGCGCGACACGGCAGTGAATGCCGCGCTGCGCATCCTGCAACGCGGTCAAGTGGAAATTCGCCGGGCATCGATCGGGTTTTCCGCTGGCGGACGCAGTTTTCCGGCTGGGAGCTACCTCATCAACACGGCGCAGCCGTACGGCGGCTTTGCCAAGACGCTGCTCGAGACCCAGCACTATCCCGACCTGCACGAGTATCCGGGCGGGCCGCCCAAGCGGCCATATGACGTGGTGGCGCACACGCTGCCGCTGCTGTTCGGGTTCGACGTCGCCATGGTTGCCGAGCCGGTGACCGTGGAGGCAAGGCCGTTGGCGCCGGTTGCGGCCACGACGTGGCTTGCAACAGGACTTTCCAACAGCAAGGCGCGCCGCATCGCGATCTTCGCCAATGCGCTGCCGTCGATGGATGAAGGATGGACGCGGTGGATCTTCGACCAGTACAAGATTCCTTTCACCACCATCTCGGCGAAGGATATCCGCGCGGGCAACCTTGGCGCGCGCTTCGACGCAATCATCCTTCCCGACCAGCGCGGGCGTGCGATCGAGGGTGGACCGATTGGCGCGTATCCTGATTCGCTCAAGGGAGGCGTGGGTGCGCCGGGTGCGGCGGCGCTCGGCGCATTCGTGGACAATGGTGGAACGCTGCTGGCATTCAACGAGTCGAGCAACTATGCCATCGAGGCGCTCGACCTGCCGGTGAAGAACGAGCTCGCTGGCATTCGGTCCAGCGACTTCTATTCGCCCGGATCGCTGCTGCGTGTGGTGATCGACCGGTCGAATCCGCTCGCGGCGGGCTACACGGCGCCG
>JACMOE010000224.1 GCA_014378185.1 Gemmatimonadaceae bacterium
CTGCCGCCGCTGCTGCCCCGGCTGCCGCTGCTACTTCTGCTACTTCTGCTGCGACGCGTGATGGCTTCACGGCGGACGTATACCGGGGCTGCCACGAGATGGCCGCGCCAAGGTGTGCGTCCACGAGCGCCACGCGCCAGCCATCTGTCGGCTGGCGATCCTCCAGCGTCCCTGCCGTCGCCACGGCGCTCGCAGCGTAGGACCTGGCCGGTGTTGGAGCTCGCACACTGCCCTGATCGACCGGATGACCGCTCGCGGGTGCAGCGACGCCGCCATCAGGACCAGCGCGGCGAGCCAGGTACGCGAGCACGAAGGTCGCGATCCAGATACTCACGCCGGTGGCTTCGTGCAGCGATCGAAGCACCGGCGGCAGGTGCATGCCGATCATGGCACCCGCCACGAGCAGCTGGAGCACGCCCAGCGCGAAGGCGATCGACACGGCGCGCAGCATCACGGGCGACTCGCGTCGCTTGCGCTGCATCATGAGCAGGCCGAACAGGTGCAGCACCAGCAGCAGCGCGATGATGCGATGCGTGAGCTGGATGTGGACAGCCGCGCGCTGCACGTCCGGATTGGCGCCGCAAAGCGGAAATGCCTGGCAGGCCACGGATGCGCCGGGATACTTGGCAGTCAGTCCGCCCATGACCACCGCGACGAGCGCCATGGCCGCGCCGACTATCGTGGCGCGCTGCGTTCGTCCCGACACCGCGTGCAGCAACGTTGTGGTGCCCCCCAGTCCTCCGGCCCGAATTACCGTTGCCACGACCGTGGCCACGAGGCTCATCGCCACGGTCCAGTGCGCGAGTGTGGCGAACGGCGCGTTGCCCATCTTCACCGTCATGGCGCCGAGGAGCGCGGCGGAAAACCCCAGGGCGACGGCGAGTCCCGCGCTGCGGAGCACGCCGCCAGGCCCACCCACGCCAGGCTCCGCGCGTCGCCGCCATGCGGCCCAGAGCAATGCGATGAGCGACAACAGGAGGAGGGACGCGAGATACCGGTGCGAGACCTCGATGATGAGGTCGGGCCGGTTCAGTGGCGGAAAGAACGAGCCGTAGCAGCGCGGCCAGTGGTCACCGCAGCCCATCCCGGAGCCCGAGATGCGCACGATGGCGCCGAAGACCAGGTGGGTGCAGGCGACGCCAAAGACGACGTACGAAAAGCGGCGAAGTGTCGGCATCTCAGGGCGTGACCGATGCGCTGAGGACGTGGGCCGGCGAACTATCGGCCGCAGCGCGCACCGCGCGCCACGTAAAGACGAGGAGTATCGCCAGTCCGATCGCGGGCAGCACGGCCCACATGATCTCCATGGCGCGTCCCGAGTTCGGCGCACTCGCGCTCGGCTCGGGCACGTGGCGGCTGCCGCGCACCGAGCGAAGGATGAAGAACTGGGCGATCGCACAGCACGCCACGGACAGCCAGAAGAGCCCGTCAGCGAAGAAGTTGCGCATGTACAGCGGCAGGTATTGAAGGGGAGAGCGAAAGGTCACCGTTCGGCCAGCGGGGGTCAACCAGCAAAACCCTTACCGGTATCGAAGCGCAGCTCTCCTTCCTGCGGTCTCGATCATCAACAGATGGTTTTCTGTTTTCTGTCATGAGTTTTTCAGTTGTCAGTTGCCGTCCCCCGTCCAGCGAGCGCCAGCGAGCGAGCCGTCCCCCGTCCCCCGCCCCTTCGTTGCCCGCATCACCTCCAGCCCGTACCATTCCCGCATGGCGACCTCCTCCGCACCGCAGTCCCCTCGGCTCCAACGACAACTCGGTCTCTGGAGCGCCGTGGCCGTGCTTGTCGGGTCCACTATCGGCTCCGGGATTTTTCGCTCGCCCGCTGGCGTGGCCGACAAGCTGCCCGGTCCCTTGCCGCTCATGGCGGTCTGGATTGCGGGCGGGTTGTTCGCGCTGTGCGGCGCACTCACCCTGGCGGAGTTGTCGGGTGCCTTTCCCGAAACAGGGGGCGCCTACGTCTTCATCCGCGAGGGATGGGGCCGCATGCCCGCGTTCCTGTTCGGCTGGTCCGAGCTGGTGCTCATCCGCGCCGCGTCACTCGGCGCCATCAGTACCACGTTCGCCGAGTACCTGCTGCGCGTGCTGGGCCACGATCCGTCGGTGGCGCCGTACACGGACTATGTGCACTACGTGGCGGCGGTGGCCATCGGCTTCACGGCGACGTTCAACTACATGGGGCTGCGCTGGGGGTCGCTCGTGCAGAACCTCACGACGCTCGCCAAGTACGGCGGATTGCTGTTCATCATCCTGTGTGCCTTTGCGCTCGGCTTGCCGAAGACGGGAGGCCACTACACGCCGGCTGCGCCACCCGGCTCGTTTCACATCGCGGCGTTCGGCCTGGCGCTGGTGTCGGTGCTCTGGGCCTTCGATGGATGGGCCGACCTCAGCTTCGTCTCGGGTGAGGTGAAGGACCCGCGACGCACGCTTCCTCGCGCGATCATCATCGGTACGCTGGCGGTCATCGCGATCTACCTGCTCGCGAACCTCTCGTATCTCGCCGTCATGCCGGTGGAGGAGATCCGGCATTCGAAGCTCGTGGCCGCGGACGTGGCGCAGCGGCTCCTTGGCGCTCCCGGCGTGATCCTCGTAGCCACCACGGTGATGCTGTCCACGTTCGGCACGTTGAACGGCACCTTGCTCACGTCGCCCCGCGTGTTCTACGCGATGGCGGACGACGGACTGTTCTTCAGGAAAGTGGCGGCGGTGCACCCGAAGTACAACACGCCGTACGTGTCCATTCTGCTGGTGACGGCCCTGGGGATCGTGGTCGTGCTGCTCCGCACGTTCGAGCAACTCGCCGACACGTTCGTCACGGCGATCGTGCCGTTCTATGCGCTTGCGGTGGGTGCGATCTTCGTGCTCCGCAAGCGCGCCGACTACGATCCGCCGTTCCGCGTGCCGCTTTATCCGGTGGTGCCGTGGATGTTCATCCTCGCCACGATGTTCCTGCTGGGCAACGCGATCCTCGACCCGTCCAGCCGGTGGCCCACGCTGGCGGTGCTCGGGATCATCCTGGTGGGCATTCCCGTGTACTACCTCACCGTGGGCAGGAAGCGCGCGGCGTCATGAAATGCGTTGTGAAATGCGTTGTACGTTGGCGAACGCGAATCCACGCGAATCCAGCGAATCCACGCGGATTGCTCCATGCCGAGGATAGCTCCATCCACTCCAAGGGCATCGCTTCATAATCATGAGAAAACTTCTTGATTGAAGCAGGGACGAGACATCGCGCCAGGCCCGTCGAACCCTCCTGGAAAGATTCGCGTAGATCCGCGTGGATTCGCAGGATTCGCGTTCCCGACGCTCAACGCACTTCCCGCCGCCCAACGCACTTCCGCCGGCTCTGACGCTAGAAAACCCGCAGGTTGATGTACTTCTTCGGATTCGCCTTCAGGTCTGCGAGCACCGAATCTGCCTGCGTCACCAGCCCGCGCAGGTCGCGATAGAGCAGGGTGTCCTTCATGAACTTGCCCACCGTGCCCTCGCCACGCTCGATGCCGCCCACCAGCCCATTCACGCGCTTCGTGGTGGAATCCAGGTTCGTGGCAATGCGCGTGAGGCTCGCACTCGAGGCGCGGAAGTTCTTCAGCGTCGAGTCGATCGCCGCCGAATCCACCGCGCTCGCCGCGCGCCGGAATGATGCCATGGTCGCCGTGAGGTTTCGGTTCTGTTCCGCGGCGATCGCCGTCAACTGCACGGACAGGCGCGTCGCGTTGGCGGAGAGCTCCGCGGTATTGGCGAGTGACTTCCGGATGTCCTTGATGCCGCCCGACGCAATGAGCTCGGTGTTCAGCGCCTTCGTCATCGCCTGGACCGTGATGCCGATGGAGTCCACGCGATTCATGATCAACTGGATGTCCGTGTCGCTCGCGCCCACCGGCACCGTGTCACCCGCCGCGTAGGAAATCCTGCTGGGACCCTTGGGTGTGAGCGCCACGGCCGCGTCGCCGAAGATGCCGATGGGCTTCACGCTCGCGACTGAATTCTTCGGCACCTTCACGTCGTCGTTCACGCGGAGGATGACGTCGAGGTAGCCGTCGTCGCGAAGCTTCACGTCGCGCACGCCGCCCACGTTCACGCCGGCGAGTAGCACCGGCTGGCCGGGCTTGAGGTTCTGGCCCCACGCGAACTTGGCGTAGAGCGGATAGCCGGACGACAGGCCCCCTCGCACGAGCCAGAGCGTGCCGAGCAGGCCGATCGCCACCGCGGTCATGAGGAACACTCCCACCAGGACTTCGTCGCGCCGTTTCATGTCTGTAGGTAAGGGGCAAGGAGCGCCGCCGTCAACGTATCGAGCACCAGGATGGACACCGACGTGATGACCACGGCCTTCGCGGTTGACCGGCCGACACCCTCGGCCCCCGCCTCGGTCACGAACCCTTCGTACGAGCACACGAACGCGATCGCCGCGCCGAACAGCGTCGCTTTCATGAGCGAATAAATCACCTGGAAGGTTCCGAATCCCAGGCGCACACCGGTGATGAAGTCCTGGGGTGTCACGTCCGTACCGTAAACCGACACCGCGTATCCGCTGGCGAGGCCGGTGAAGTCGGCCAGGATGACCAACGCCGGCAGCATCACCAGGCAGGCGAGTAGTCGCGGCACGATGAGGAAGGCGAGCGGGTCGTAGGAGAGCGTTTCGAGCGCATCGATCTGCTCCGTCACGCGCATGGTGCCGATTTCCGCCGTCATGCGCGCGCCCACGCGCCCCGTGAGCACCAGGCCGGTGAGCAGCGGTCCCAGCTCCAGCACGATCATCAGCCGGGTGGACAGGCCGATGATGGAAAGCTGGACCCCCGGAAACAATTGGTAGCGGGTCTGGATCGCGATGACGCCGCCGATGAAGGCGGCCACGATCACGGTGAGCGGAATGGAATCCACGCCGATGCGGCGCATCTGGCGGATGGTTTCCGGCACGAACGTGGCCGGGTCGCCGAAAGCGCGGCCGATGTCGCGCAGGAAGTAGCCGCGGACGCCAACCTGACGGAAGAAATCGATGAACGACTGCGTGAATCCGCGAAAGAAGCCGAACGCCTTGCGCTGGATGACCGGAAAGGACTCCGTAGCCCGGCGTTCCTTGACGGGGCGATCCAGTTCACTCACGTCCGCACGCGGTACAGCAGCACGAGGCCGAACAGCGCAAACACCGCGTTCGGTATCCACGCGGCCGCGTCGGGCGACACGAATCCTCCCTTGCCGACCGCTTTCGTGAGTTGAATGAGCATCAGGAACGTAACCGTGGTTGCCAGGCTGATGCCGATGCCGTACGCGGTGCCGCCACGCTGCGTGCTCGTGGCGAGGGGCGCGCCGAAGAGGGCGATGACCAGGCACGTGATCGGAATGGCCAGCTTGAGCCCGCGCTCCACGCGCAGCAGGTTCGCGTCGCCGCCAGACCGCTCCAGCGAGGTAATGAAGCGCGACAGCTCGCGATACCGCATCTCCGCGGGATCGCGTGGCTTGGCCATCAGGTCCGTCGGCTTCTCCCGCATGCGCCGGTCGATCATCTGGCCGAAGCTCATGTTGAAGCTGCGCAGCACCTTTCCCGAATCGTTGACGATGTGCATCTCCCCTTGGCTGAGGGTCCAGGCGCCCGTTTTCGCGGAGTAGGTTGCTCCCGCCGCCGAAACGAGCACCGTGGGATAATCACCCCCGAGGCCTTTTCGTTCAATCTGGACCCGGTCCATCGTACCCTTCGTGACATCCAGCGAGAGCGCCTCATACACACGCCCATAGTCCGCCGCATACGCGAAATTGGTCCGCTGCGTACCCGAACCGATCTTGCCTTCCCCCAACAGGTCGTTGCGCCGAGCGCCGGTGATGGGCACCAACTC
>JACMOE010000225.1 GCA_014378185.1 Gemmatimonadaceae bacterium
ATGTGTCGTCGCGCGCGCCGAAATTCGCGAGGATGAGCGCCGCGGTTACGCGGTCGTACATGTTTGGCGCGTGGGCAAGCGCATTGAGTGCCTCCCGCCGGTCGCGATCGGCCGTTCGCGTGCGAAGGTACGTGATGAGCGCCATGCCCGCGACGCTATCCGCCGGCGACCGGAATCCCGTCACGCTGGCGCGGCGATCGGTTGATAGATACTCCCGCTCGGCCGGCCAGAATGCAG
Source organism: Gemmatimonadaceae bacterium (assembly GCA_014378185.1). Lineage (GTDB taxonomy): Bacteria > Gemmatimonadota > Gemmatimonadetes > Gemmatimonadales > Gemmatimonadaceae > AG11. The sequence goes on from JACMOE010000225.1 coordinate 238, forward strand.
CAGGACGGCTGGCGATCGCGCCGGTGACGATGCTCCACCTGGCGCGTGCATTGGTGGTGTCGAGGGGCATCGCTCGATAGTGGACGCGGGCGGAATCCTGAGGCTCCCTCACGGAGACGACGACCTGCTCCTTCGCTCTTTCGTCGATGAAGTGCGTAGAGGATGCATCGGCGAAACCCAGCTTGTACCGAAGTACGGCAGCGCAGGCGTGCGACTGGAGGGAATCGCCGGGCGCGTACTTCGCCAGCGAGTCCTGCAGCATCGCCAGCGTCCACTTCCTGAGGCCAAGTACCTCGACGGTCAACCCACTGGGCAGCGTGATGATCTCTGAGCGTTGCGCATCAGCAGGCGAGGGCGCTGCAACGACGGCCGCGGCGACTACAAGGTGAATCCAGCGGTGGCAACGCCGTGCAACCATCACTTCCTCCTTGCCGGTTGAGTGGCTAAATGGACGGCATTCCTTCAGCCGATCTACCATGGACCATCATGAACCACGGCGTCACTCGAACGTCATCGACGCACGGCATGATTCAACCGGGCTGCAGCTGACTGCTGTAACCCGGGAGGTGTGAATAGCTGATAGCGCTTCATCACCAGTTACGCCGGGGCAATCTCTCGCGCCGATGCGTGTTCGCCTGCGCTCTCGAGAACCAGGCGACTGCGCAGTTCCTTCACCATTGCCAGCTTCTTGATGTTGGCCCCCGGACAATGCTTGTGCGTCGTCTTCGGGTCTTCCCTGTGGAATTTCCGCATGCCCGCGTCGAGCCCGAGTGCCGCATGGAGCGTGGTTGTGCGTGTCCCGTGCCGGAGGCGCCGTTGGTGTGGTTGCCGGTATGCCGCCGACCACCGCATTCGCGCCGGCGCTCTACTATGGGTCAAAAGTGTCAGCGAGGTGCAATGCGGGCACAATGTATTCGATTCGCGTTTGTCGTCTCAACCTCAAGCGCACCAGGCTGGCGGCTTCGCTCAATTCACTTTCGTCCGACATATACCGTTCCCATCTTCATGACGAACTTCACGCGATTGATGGCGGAGAAATCCTGCTCGGGGTCTCCGTCCACCGCGATAAGGTCTGCCGTCGCTCCCGCCTTGATCACTCCGATGCGGCCAGCCATGTCGAGAAGGCGTGCGTCATTGATGGTGGCGGCCTGCAGCACCTGCGCCACCGTCATTCCATCTGCGCGATAGGCCAGGAGCACCTGCTTGGCCGCGAATCCCTGCGGCTCCTTGAAGTCGATGTAGTTATCCGAGCCAGCCGTGATCGTGACCCCAGCCTTGAGTGCGCGCATCAACCGGCTGCGACCCTGGGCCAGATAGCCGGCCACCTGAACGGGCGGTGGTTCCGGCGCACCTGGATTCTGTGCCTTCAGGTATTTGCGAAAGCTCACGCTGTCGATATCGGTGGGAGTCAGCGTGACCCCTTTCCTCGCCATCAGGGCCAGGGTCGAATCCGCTACCTCGTAGCCGTGCTCGATCGAATTGACGCCCGCCAACGCGGCACGATAGACGGCGGCGTCATTGGTGGCGTGTGCGGCGACACGCACCCCGTGCACCTTGGCCGCCGCGACGACCGCCTGCATCTCTTCCAGGCTCAGATAGCCGAGGTTCGGGGTGTTGTTCGAGTAGATCTTGATGACCCGCGCACCCATCGTCACGTTCTCGCGCACGGCATCGGCCGCGTCGGCGGCATTGCGGACAATCCGGTATTCGTCGGACGCGAGCCCCTCATATCCCGGCTTGAGGCCAGGGAACTGGCCGCCGATCGGACTCAGTCCCGGTCCGGAGACGATCATGCGCGGCCCATCCACCGAGCCGTCGTCGATCGCCTGCCGGAGCGCCACGTCGCCGAACCTGCCGCTGTTTCCCAGGTCGCGCACCGTGGTGATTCCTGCATCGAGGAACGTCCGTGCCCGCGCCGCGCCGTGCAGCGCGCGCAGTGGCAGCCCCTCGTTCACCAGTGCCTTGACACCCTCCATCGTCAGGTTGCCGCCGATCTGCTCGAGATAGAGGAGATGGGTATGGGCATCGATCAATCCCGGCATGACGGTGTAGCTGCTCAGGTCCACCACCCGCGCACCCGCAGGCCGATCGACGCGCTCGGCGACCTGCACAATTATTCCGCCGCGCACCAGTATTTCCCGGTTCGGCAGGAACACCCCGGCCTCGCTGTCGAACATTCGGCCGGCACGAATAACGCTGGCCATCGTGTCGCGCGGCGTCTGCGCATCAAGCATCCGCGCGGTGCCGAAGGCAACGAAAAGGACTGCGAGCAACTTCTTCATGCTTCTCCTGAGCTGTTGGTCGAGGTCATGGAGCAACTGCCCGACGAGTGAAGGTTGCTTCCAAATGCTTCCGCCGGAAGGTGCGCGGGCAACTGATTGGCGCACTGACTGGGCAGGTCGCATTTTCTCTCGAGATGGCGGCTGGGTCGCATGCAGCCTGCGCCGCCCAGACCACATGTATGGTGAGCGTGAATGAATCAACGTCGTGCCGTCCTTCTTGCTCTGCTTACTGTTGCGCTCGGGCTTTTCCTGCTCGACTCACATGGCAGCGTCCGTCAAATGATCGCTGACTTTCGGGCGAGTTGGGACGACATGCATCATTCGCCAGCGGCCGGATTGCCATAGTACCGGCGCTCGAAAGACCCTTGGCGCGGACGATCGCGCGGATGCTGGCCGTCACACCCAGACGCTGGATGAGCAACTTCGGCTACACTTGATTGGCGAGCAAAAACCCACTATCAGGTGGCCCTTGAAGCTTCGCAGAAGCTCCAGCGTCGGTGTGAAGGGGTAGCTGATTCGTCCCTCGACCGCCCTCGCGGTGGATAGCCTGTCCTCTGGCGCCCGCCCCCCGGAACCCGCAACTTCCCGGCATGAACACCCCGTGAACCCGACCACACATGCGACGTACGTCGCCAGCGGTGCACACATGCGTAGACCGTCCTTGCTTTTCATTGCTGTCCTCCTTGCACCAACCGCGCGGGCGCAAGCACCTGCGGCACCAGCCGGACTTTCGGTTCACTGGGAGGAGCTGTCTGCCGCCGACTTTCGCGATGCGATCAGACGCGCGCAGGGCACGTGCCTGCTCCCCTTTGGAATCCTGGAAAAGCACGGGCCACACCTTCCACTCGGCAACGACCTGCTCAACGTTCGTTACGCTGCGCTGAACGCTGCGCAGCAGGAATACGCGGTCGTGTTTCCCGAATACTATTTCGGCCAGATCTTCGAAGCGAAGCACGAACCGGGCACCGTCGCATACAGCCGCGGACTGCAGCTTCAGCTGCTGCAGGAGACAACGGACGAGATGTCGCGTAATGGCTGCAAGAAGATCATCGTCGTGAACGGCCATGGTGGCAACGGTAGCCTCCTGCCCTATTTCGCGCAGTCGCAGCTCGAAGCCCCGCACGACTATGTATTGTACGTCGAGGGGCTGGCGCGTAGCGGACCGGGCGAGCCAGCGCACAAGTCGAACACGGCGACGGACATGCACGCCGGTGAGAGCGAAACGTCCATGAGCATGATTGCCCGTCCGGACCTCGTGCATCTCGAGCGGGCGTCGCAGGAATCAGGTGGCGATCAAGCACGCCTGAAGCTGCCGAACGGTTTGTACACGGCCATCTGGTGGTACGCGCGATTCCCGAACCACTATGCCGGCGACGGTGCGGTCGCGTCGCGCGAGCTGGGGGAGTTCGGGATGAAGACGTGGATCAACGCCATCGTGCAGGCAATCCGCGCGGTGAAGGCGGACCAGGAGAGCCTGCGTCTTCAGAACCAGTTCCATGAACGGAGCAAGCACCCGCTGGACCCGACGCTATCGCCCGAGTGAAGATCGTGATCGACAGCGGGACACCATACGCGGTCGCTGCCCTTTCAAACGATACTCCGTGCATCCTGCGGTTGCTCGCAGTCATGTGCGGCGACCGGTAAACCGAAAACCCATGGGACAATCTACAGAAAAATCAGGATAAGCGCATCGTCACTGCGACTTGGGTGTACCGTCTACTGCGGCAGGCCGCCTGCACGACATGATCGAGATCACTTGCTGCGAGTGCATCGCTTGACCACGGGGTGACCGGGCACTGACCGTACAGGGTTACGATCCCGCAGGTGCTGCCACCATAAAGCCCATCGCATTTCTGGGTCGAGTCGAGAGGGTGGCGGGGGGACAGTGCAACCAGGGAGACATACGGTGCCGCGTGCATGACGAACCTGTAAGCCGTCGAGAGTTTTCCAAATCGGTCGCTGCCACCATCGCTGCGCTCACGACGCTATCTGTCGTTGTGGAAGCATGCGCTACGCTGCCGACGGCGGAGTCGATCCATGGCGAGATCACACCAGAAGGCAGCACCCGGCGCGCTGAGCTCAAGGGTCCCACCTTCACCACGTGGACCGAAATCGCGAACCTCGCTCGGCTCGCGCCAACGCCACACAATACGCAGCCATTCCGAATTCGGCCGGTCGATCCCCACACAGCGGACATCATCGCGCTGGGCGACCGCTTTCTTCCCGAGGAAGATCACGGCAACCTCTACATGGCGAGCGCATTCGGCATCTTCGCGGCCACAATCGAGGTTGCCGCTGCCGCACTCGGCGTCCAGGTCAAGGTTGTCCCCGCCGCCGCAATCGACGTCGCAGGATTGGACCGCGCCTCGGCGCCCACGACGCTGGGGACCGCAACGATAGTGGGGCGCATGGTGCCCTCCACCGACGCGAGCCTCCTCGATCTCCGGCGTACGTCGCGCATTCCGTACGTAGATCGTCTGGTCGATGCCGACACATGGACCGCGCTCCGCACAATTGCCGAATCACGAGGCCATCGCCTGCTGGAATACAGCGACCACGACGTCGTCGATGCGACGCTCAGGCTCAACGTCAACGCGGTGATCGACAATCTCGGCCTCGTCCGCGAACGCGAGGAGATCAGGCGGTGGTACCGCACCGGCCCCACACCGCAATTCGGCGACGGCCTCTGGGAACGACCGCTGAACCAGAGCGCGTTCGAGATACGAACCGCATTCGGGTCGCCCGGTCTCTTCCATCTTCCCGTGATCCGGCAGCTCGCGACGCGCCGGTATCTGGACACACAGCGCGGCACGCGTCACATCGTCCTGCTCTGCGGTTCGTTCGCGACGTGGCCCGAGCTCGTCAGCGCGGGCCGAGCGCTCTTCGGCATCTGGGTAGAGATGGCGCGGTATGGTGTGTACGTGCAACCCATGGGCTCGATGCTCACCAATCCCGCCTACGCGGCCAGGATCGCGGAGCGCTTCGCGGTCACGGATTGCTGGCTCGTCATGCGAGCGGGCTACAGCGACGTTCCGCCCCGCGCCCCACGACTCGAATCCATCCTCATATGAATAGACTCTTCGACAGGGCGTTCGGCTTCGTCGCGAGCAAGACCGGTGACGTCACCAATGCATCGTGGATCGGGTACCGGATGCTCTTCGCGCCCGGCATGGTGGGGCCGCTGAGAGGATGGATCAGTCGCCATCGCGCCGCGGCAGCCTTCTACAATGCGCGGGCGCGAGTGCCGGCGTACCAGGAGTTCCTCGCAAGGCACGGCGCGACCGATCCGCGTGCGTTCGAGGAGATTCCGTCGATGGACAAGCAGAACTACATCACCCAATGGCCGATCGAGATGCTCTGCCAAGGCGGACGCCTTCCCCTCCGCGATGCGGTGATCGACGAGTCCTCCGGCTCGAGTGGGACGGCGACGAACTGGGTGCGGGGAGCGACAGAGCGCGCGGCCACCCGACGCCTGATCCAGTACTCCACGCGTGCCACCCTCGGTGACGAAGGATTCATCCTGCTCAACTGCTTCGCGCTGGGACCGTGGGCAACGGGGATGAACGTGTCGATGTCATTGGTCGATCGGTGCATCGTCAAGTCCATCGGTCCTGACGCGGGCAAGGCGCTGGCGACACTGAAGCTGTTCGGACCGAAGTACAAGTACGTGATCGCCGGCTATCCCCCTTTCCTGAAGTCGATGGTCGATACCGCCGACTTCGATTGGGCGCCGTACGACGTCTCGGCCGTCGTGGGCGGCGAGGCGATGTCGGAGCCATTGCGAGCGGCGCTGAACAAGCGGTTCCGGAAGACGATCTCGTGCTTCGGTGCGTCCGACCTCGAGATCAACCTCGCGGTCGAGACGCCGTTTACCGTGGCACTCCGCGAATCGATCATGTCCAACGAGCGCCTTGGCCGAGACATCTATGGCAGCGAAGGCGTGCCGATGGTGTTCCAGTACGATCCGCTGAACACGTTCGTCGAAAGCGATGCGGAGCGCAGTCTCCTGTTCACGATCAATCGGCTGGAGAACGTGAGCCCCCGGATTCGATACAACCTTCACGATCGAGGCATCGTCCGCACGGTCGCCGAGCTGGAACCGATTCTGCGCGATCACGGGCTGAGCGTGCAACAGATGGGGCTGAGGACGGCGTTGCCGGTGATGTTCCACTGGGGCCGTCAGGATTCCTCGGTTGCCTTCTACGGATGCAAGATCACGCCGGACGATGTCCAGCATGTGGTGATGCACCTGGCAGGGACGCTCGGGACGGTCGCCAACTTCGCGCTGCACCCGTACGAGGACGCCGAGGCGAACAAGCGTCTGGAGCTCTGGCTGGAAATGGATGACGGTGTGGCAGTGCCGGCCGATCGGGACGCGGCGCCGTCGGATCTGTTGCGGGAGCTGGCGGTGGTGAACCAGGACTTTCGTGAATCCGTGAAGATGATTGCACCAGCGCTTCGGCCGACGGTGGTATTCCATCGGTTCGGTGAGAGTCCGATG
>JACMOE010000226.1 GCA_014378185.1 Gemmatimonadaceae bacterium
AGCACGCCGATCAAGATGCCGGCGATGGTCCGGTAGGCGACGATACTGGAGCGCTCCACATAGCCGTCCGCCATCTCCGCTCCGAGCGCGAAATAGGGCAGGTTGAACACCGAGGCAAAGCCGCGCACGCCCATCTTGGTTACCGTCAACCAGAGGAACAGCACGAAGGGCGCGACGGCCAACGGCGGTGCGAACATCAGGCCAAGCGTCAGCGCCATGAGTGGCGCGCCCAGGATCATCATCGGCAGCCCGCGGCCAAATTTCGAGCGGATGTTGTCGGACAACGACGTCGTGCTCCTCAAGTTCATGCTCCACATCTCGCGCGACGAGCAGAAGCGCCGTCTCGTCGATCGCCTTACCGATGCGCAGAAGAACTGGAAGTTCAACGCGAACGACCTCGACGACCGCGCCAAATGGGATGACTTCACGAAGGCGTACCGTGGCATCCTGGCGAACACCAGCACGGACTGGGCGCCGTGGTACATGGTACCGGCGGACGACAAGGACGTACGGAATCTCCTCATCGCGCGCACCATCGCCGACGCCATGGAGGAGATGAAGCTCGAGTATCCTGTGGCGAGTGCGTCAGTGAAGCGGATGAAGATCGTGTAGCTCGACGCGGAGCCGACGAAACCCTGTGCGCCACCGCGGGTACAAAGTGATGACACAGGAGGATTCGACATGCGCTCACGCATTGCACGCTGGGCCCGCCGGAGCGGGCTCGCTACTGCCCTCGTCGCCTCGACCGCCATCTCTGCCGCTGGCCAGCCGGTGCGCGCCTTCGCGCCCGACCGGCCGGCCGCCCCGCTCGACATCACCGAGTCGGACGTCGCCGAGTCCAACAGGAAGATCGGCATGGCCTACCAGGCCCTCGCCAGCATGTGGTCGAAGAGCTTCGACGAGCTCGGTGCCGCGTTCGAGGTGCCGACGATCGCACGCTACCGCGGCATGGTGCGTACGTCGTGCGGCGTGATGCCGTCCAACAACGCGCTCTACTGCCCGTCGCGGAATGCGATCTACTTCGATGAGGTGTTCGTCGCGCGTCAGGCGAAGGCCGCGGCACGCGAACTCGGGACGGACGGCGACATGGTCTCGGTCGGCATCATCGCCCACGAGATGGGGCATGCCGTCGCCATGCAGCTTGGCGAGAACGGGCGCGTGCCCTACGAGAGCGAACGGACGGCGGACTGCCTGGCCGGCGTGTTCACGATGCAGTCCGAGCGGGACGGTAACCTCGAGGACGGTGACCTGAACGAGGCCTTCTTCGGCATGGCCGCGGCGGGTGATCCCACGCCCGAGTACACAGGCGATCGTCGCATCGACACGCGCATCGCCATGCGGTCCCAGCTTCTGGGCCACGGCTCACGCGACCAGCGAATGCAGAACTTCAAGGCAGGCTATCGGGGCGGCGCGGCGGCGTGTCTGGTGGCGTTTCGGTAGATGATCTTGAACTGCGCTATACCAGGTTCCGAGCAAATATCATGGGGGATGCCTTGGTGGTCTCAACCGGTCGTCGCAACAGTAGCGGCGAACACTGCGGCCGGTGTTTCCCAGTCGAGCGTGTGTCGTGGTCGCGTGTTCAGCTTGAGAGCTACCGCATCGAGTTGACGCTGCGTGACGGTACTGAGATCTGCGCCCTTCGGGAAGTACTGCCGCAGGAGTCCGTTCGTGTTCTCGTTCGAGCCGCGCTGCCACGGACTCTGCGGATCGCAGAAGTAGATCTGGACGCCCGTCTCTACGGTGAAGCGGCGGTGCTGCGCCATCTCCTTCCCGCGGTCCCACGTGAGCGATTGCTGCAGCGCGGCGGGTAGGCGGATGATGCGGCGCGCGACGGCGTCCACGACGGTGGCGGAGTTGAACGTCGGGATGCGGACGAGCATGACGAAGCGCGATTGCCGTTCGACGAGCGTCGCGATCTGGGTGCCGCGTTTGCCGATCAATAAATCCCCTTCCCAATGCCCCGGCACGGCGCGGTCGTCGGCACTGGCCGGCCGCTCGGCGATCGAGATGATGTCGACGAGCTGCCCGGGTCCGCGCGCGGCGCTGGCCTGCGCCCGAGGACGCCGGACCCGCTGCCCCCGCCGCAGGTGCGCCACCAGCTCCCGCTTCAGGGCCCCGCGCGCCTGGACATACAGCGCGCGATAGATCGTCTCGTGCGACAGCTGCATCGTCGGATCATCGGGATAAGTCCGCCTGAGCCACACGGCAATCTGCTGCGGCGACCAGTCGGCCGTGGGCTTGCGCTCCACCACCCGCCGCAATCGCCGCGCGGTCACCAACCGGCACCGCTTGGGGCGTCGCGCGCACGCCCACGCCGTCGCGTCCGCGTCGCTGGCGCGGTACACCCCTGGCCCGCCGTGCCGTGCAAGCTCGCGACTGATCGTCGATGGCGCACGCCCCAGTCGCCGGGCAAGCACCCGGACCCCGTCGCCGGCGGCCACCCCGCGCGAGATCTCCTCACGCTCCGCGAGCGTCAACGTCCACGGCGCGCGGCGGCGCGGTGCCGGACGCAGTCCGCCGGTGCGCCCAACGTGCCAGGCGACTGTCGCGCTATGACACCCCAGCACGGTACTGATCTGCACCGCGGTGTCGCCACGCACCCAGCGGGACCATAACGTCTCGATATCCAGCGCCGACAGCCGCGTGTAGCGTCCAGCCATTTCCACCTCCGATGAATGCAGTAAGGTGTTGCATCCACCAGTTGAGACCACCTTCGGAATGCACCAATGCCGAGCGCGACGCAGTGCGTGATGGCCTCACCGAGCGCGCGAGCATTGTCGCGCGCGATCCCGGCCAGGTACGCTCGTCCGTGTTCCGGCGGCAACGTTGCGACGTAGCGATGGGTTGCCGTTCGGAAGCGGATCGGGGCATCGAGGAATTGACAGCAAAGCCCCCAGCGAATTCGTAGGGCTGTAGTCTCGTGTCTCATGATCATCAGGTTGGTGCGCCGTTCCTCGGCATCCTCAACACCTCATTGCTCGGAGCGACCAGACACGCAGAGGAAGGGAGCATCGACGTCTCCACGGCCATTGGTGCTGTTGTCGATCAACTGAACGTTCGTTGGCACACGCATGGTTCCAGTGCCCGATGGGGGAAACGAGATGCGCCGGGTCTGTGCATTCCGCAGCGGCCCTCATTCTCGCAACGAATCATGATTCGAGGCCTCGCGTGGTGGACTGGTGACATGTGGAAGCCGACAGTACTGATCTTGCGCCATGCCGGGTGGACAGGACTCCCGTCGAGAGGGTAGTGTATGGGTATGGCTGTGGCGATTCCGCATTACACCGTGGACGATCTCGAGCATTTCCCGCACGACGGGAATCGCTACGAGCTTCTGGACGGCGTGCTCCTCGTGACGCCAGCGCCGGGCTATCCGCACGAGACCATCGTCTCGAATGTCGTCCAGGCGCTCATGCTCGCCGTTCAGGTGTCGTGAGACGCGCGGGTGTTCACCCGCGGTGTCGTGTCCTTTCCACCGGGGACGCAGTTCGAGCCCGATATCATGGTCGTTCCAGCCCATGCAACAGCGGTAAAGAAGTGGCACCAGCTCCGCGACTACTGGCTCGTTGTCGAAGTCTACTCGCCATCCTCTCGCGTCTACGACCACGCATTCAAGCGCGACAACTACCTGCGTATGGGCGTGCACGAAGTCTGGTTGGTCGACGGCGTCGAGCGCAGGGTCGAAATCACGCGGGAGATCGGCCGCAGCGAGATGGTCAGCGACACCATCATCTGGAACCCGCCAACGCTCGACATTCAGGTCCGCATCGAACTGGCCGAGATCTTCGCAGGTACGAAATAGAATCGGCGCCGGCCTGCGAGGTCGTGGCAGCGCGTCAGGGCGGTTGTATCATTCGGCGCGCCCTCGAGCACTCACTGCGTTTGGACAGGCGACTGGTATTCATCGACCCCGATATCCAGAGTTTCCTCGACTATCTCTCCAGCGTGCACGCGCGGACCCGCCGCGTCATCAACTGCATCCGCGCCGACGATCTCGAGTGGATTCCGGCACCTGGACGCTGGTCCGTCGGCGACCAGGTGCGTCACCTCGCCGGAATCGAGCGCTGGATGTATGCCGAGACGGTCATGGGGCGGCCCAGCAGATATCCGGGACACGGGCTGGAACGTGCCCGCGGGCTTCCGGCGGTGCTGGAATACTACGACCGGCTCCACGCCGAGTCCCGCGCCATCTTCGCTTCCCTCGGCCGCACGCAGTGGATGGGCCGCACCCGGACGCCAGCGGGTGCCGAGGTGACCACGTGGAAATGGTTGCGCGCCATGCTCGAACACGAGGCGCACCATCGTGGGCAACTCTACTTCACGCTCGGCATGCGCGGCGTGACGCCGCCGCCCCTGTACGGATTGAGCGAACCAGAGTTGCTTGCGACGTCCGAACTGGCAGGCTGCGCCGATGCGCCGCTCGCAGCCCGAGTCAACGCGACCTGATTCACCCGCCCAATCACACGCACACGGAAACCCGATGACGCACCGTCACACCCGCCGCGAATTCCTTGGTCTTGCCTCGGCCGGCGCAGCCGG
>JACMOE010000227.1 GCA_014378185.1 Gemmatimonadaceae bacterium
GCGACGGACGCGCCCGTGATGGCGGCCGTGCGCGTGCCGCCATCGGCCTGAAGGACATCGCAGTCCACCTTCAGCGTGAATTCGCCCCACTTGAAATCATCCAGCATGGCACGCACGCTGCGGCCGATCAAGCGCTGGATCTCCTGCGTGCGGCCGCCGACCTGGCCACGTTCGCGATTGGTGCGCGTGCTGGTCGCGCGGGGAAGCATTGCATATTCCGCCGTCAACCACCCTTCGCCTCGACCGCGGCGCCATCCCGGCACTCCGTCCTCGACGGAGACCGTGCACAACACCCTCGTGTTGCCGAACGAGACGAGGCACGACCCTTCCGCGTTGGATGCGGCGCCGCGTTCGAGCGCGATGGGGCGCAGTTCGGTGGAGGCGCGGCCCACGCGCACGGGATCAGCGTTTTGAGGTGTGGCCACGAAGCGTCTGGATGATGTTGGTAGTGGATTGGCCCGGCGTCAGCGGAATCACGCGCACGTCCCCGCCCCAGCCCCGAACCTCGGACGCGCCGACGATCGTCGCTTCCGTGTAATCGCCACCCTTCACAAGCACATCGGGGCGCAGCGCCTCGACGAGGTCGATCGGGGTGTCCGCGTCGAAGACGACCACACAATCAACCGCCTCGAGCGCACCGAGGACATAGGCGCGCTCCGCCGCGTTCCGCACGGGCCGCTCCGGGCCCTTGAGCCGCTTGACGGATGTGTCACTGTTGAGGCCGACCACCAGCGCGTCGCCGCAGCGACGCCCCCCAACCAGGATATCCACGTGCCCCGGATGCAGGAGATCGAAGACTCCGTTGGTGAACACCACCCGCCCCTCTTGCGCGGCACGCCAGCGCCGCGCGTCCGGCAAGTCACGCACCTTCAAGGCGGGGTCGCGCGGACCGCCACCACTCAAAAGATGCCTTCAGCGTGCGGGTTGAAGCGGACTTCCTTCACGTACAGCGGCAATTCCAGCTGCACGTAGTATTCGGACTCGATCTCGATGTGCCGCCCGTCACGCTGGAGTGACACCTCGCCCGCCGCGTCCGGCAATCCGAGCGAATCCGCGCGCTCACGCAGATGGCGAAGGATGAGTGCATCGCTGTTGTGCGCCGCGAACCGCACCTCCTGCCGCATGGAATCCTGGTACTGGTAGAACCGGAAGTAATTCTCCCCGATCCCCACGCCAAAATACAGTGCGGCGGCAACGAGCAGCAGCATGACGAGACAGCCCAGCGATGACACACCGCGACGCGACTTCACCATTGCGACTGCGCTCCCTCGACGATGTCATTGACGACCCGCTTGATCGCCTCTCGGCGCCCGCCCGCCTCATCCCGCTCAGCGTACTCGCCCTCGGCGCGCAGGCCCTTCTTTTCCCAGATCGTCTTGCCATTGGTCTGATCCACGATCTGCACGTCGAGCGTGATTTGCAGCTTCCGGCGCGACGTAATGGCCTGCGACGGATTGGCGCTGTACCCAACGGGCACATCGACATCGTACGTGCGCACCACGCCACGCACGATGGCATCCGCGCGTTCTTCCGGCGCATCGCGTACGCCGAGTCGAGGCTGGAGTTCGCGACGCATGGCCTCGAAGATCTCCTTCTGGAGTTCCGGCGTCGGCGTCTCGTTGTCGAAGGGCCGGATGGCCATGGTGCGAATGTTTCCCGGCAGGCCGCCCCCGGCAAAGCCGTAGCCGGGCGGGCGGCAGGACGCCGCACCCACGAGCGACGCAAGGAGCACGAGGATTCTACAGAATCCAGATCGACGGATCGAAGGGAGCGACGGCATCTGAGCGTTGAATGACGAGCGAAAGGGACCGGCGTGCTGCCTCGTTGCGGTAGACGACCTTCTGATCCGCGGAGCGCTCGACCCATTCCTGCAGCCGACCTCCCTCTATGCGCTCGAGCCGTGTGAGCGTGTCACCCCGAAACGTGGCGCGCCAGTGCACCGGTGCTCCAATGTCGGCCCTGATCAGGGTCCCGTCAACGCGGACGACGGTATCGCGCTCGGCCGGCACGTCGAATCGCCCCAACGACGCCCACAGGAGCGCGCGAGGGGGAACGAGCTTCCGTGCCATGTCCGGGCCGGGGACCTGGAGGGAATCGCCGATAAGGACGGCAGCGCCGCTGCCGAAGCCGCCGGCGAGGAAGAAGTCGAGCCGCACGCTGTCCGGCGACGCAATGCGCGCCACTCCGTCGCCTCGTGCACCGATCTCGCCGTCGCGCAATTCCCATTGAAAGACGAGCTTGCGGCGGCCGTCGGGCAGCGTGCCACGCGGGAGTTGCCGGATCGGTGCCAGTGTTCCAGGCAGCGCGACCACCCGCGGTGGCGCACAGCCCGAGATGACGAGGGTACTGGCGAGCAGGACGCTAGTGAAGCGTGACACGAACAATGCGATCTCCCTGGACGATGCGATCGAGAACGTCTGCCCCGTCGGCGAGTTGCCCGAACACGGTATACCCGCCGTCGAGATGCGGTTGTGGCGAGTGAGTCACGAAGAACTGGCTGCCTCCCGTATCAGGCCCCGACAACGCCATGCCCAGCGTGCCGCGAAGGTAGCGGTGTCGATTGAGCTCGTCACGAATGGCGTACCCCGGACCCCCGGTTCCATCGCCGCGCGGATCACCAGCCTGGACAACGAAGTTGGGCAC
>JACMOE010000228.1 GCA_014378185.1 Gemmatimonadaceae bacterium
CGTTCACGAGCGCGGCAATGGCGCCAGTCAAGCCGTCCGCATCCGCCACGACAGCGCGCGGCGTCCGCCCATTGAACGAGAAGCCTTCGAGTGCGGGATGCGACATCGTGAGCGTTTGCCGAGCATGCTCCGCAATGGCGGGAGCGCTTTCGCGTCCGTCGGCCACGAGCCGCAGCACGAGTGATGTCGTGAGGTCCCGATAGGCCTGCACCAGGCCCGTCGCCGCCTGTACCGGCAACGGTGCGCGTTCCGCCCAGTGTCGCACTGCCACGTGCAGGGCACGTCGGTCTCGATCGAACAACCGGGTCACGCCCTCCACAAGCGTCCCTTCCTGTTTTCCCGCCAGGAATGCCGTGTGCACGGCGCCATGGCGAAACAACAGGTAGTTGACGTCGCCCTCCGTGGCGATTTCCACGAATCCGTCGAAGGTGCTCGCCATCAGGTAAGGGAAGAGCGACTTGGGGTCGGTCGCGCGGAGCTCGGCCGGCCATGCCACTGGGAGTGTCGTCTGCGACGCGTACATGCACGACAGCAACTCGTCGTCCGCTTCACAGAACACGATTTCGCCGTACTCGGGCTCGCTCGGCACCATTTCCACCGCGGCGCCGATGGCGACGGCGTGAAACTGCCTGCCGTCGTGCGAGCAGGCGTTCACCAGTTCGCCGCGCTGGAGATAGAGCACGAGGAATTCTTCCGGAAGCCAGATGGCCACGTAGCCGGACACCCGTGCGGAACGGTCGCGCTTGGCGTCCGTCAGCAGGTTCTTCAGGTGTACATAGGCGAGCCGAGTGCGCGGCAGGAGTACGCGCGAATTCGGATATCGCAGGCCGGCGACGTTGGCTGGCATGGACGGGAGCAAAAGTGGCCGGGGCGACAAATGTCGTCCCGGCCAAATGTGCGCGAGGGTCACCCGGGTTGCAACGGCGGCGTCAGGCCACCGGCGCCGCATGCTTCTTCAGCTTCTCCTCGATGGCCTGGCGCGGTACCGCACCGACGATCTGGTCCACCACCTTGCCATCCTTGAAGAACAGAAGCATGGGGATGGAACGCACGTTGAACCGGCTCGCCGTCTTGATGTTCGCGTCCACGTCCAGCTTCGCGACGTTCACGCCCTTGTCGGCGTATTCAATGGCCAACTGATCGAGAATGGGCGCAATCATGCGGCACGGTCCGCACCACGTGGCCCAGAAATCCACCACGGTGAGGCCGCTTCCCTTCTCCACCTTCTCCTCGAAATCCGCATCCGTCACTGCCTGGGCGCTCGACATGCTCGTTCTCGTCTCCCCGGCGGCCATCCCGCGTGCCGCCACCAGAATTAGTATTCAGACGCCGGCGCACACCACACCAGCGCACTCGCCATGACCAACGAACCACCTCGCCCAACACGCATTGCCCACGTGGGCATCGCCGTTCACGCGCTCGGCGAGATCCTGCCATTCTATCGGGACATTCTTGGATTGCCTGACGTTCCCCTCGATGATGCTGATGGCGCCCGCATCGCCGGCCTGCATGCAGGAGATTCGCTGATCGAACTGCTCGAGGCGAAGTCCGCTGACACGCCGATCGGCAAGTTCGTCGCCAAGCGCGGTTCCGGCATTCATCATATCTGTTTCGCCGTGCACGACCTCGATGCCACGCTTGCGCGTTGCCGCGACGCCGGTGTTCGCCTCATCGATACCACCCCCCGGCTCGGCGCCGAGGGAAAGCGCATCGCGTTTCTGCATCCCGCCAGCACCGCTGGCGTGCTGATCGAGCTTACCGAATATTAGTACTGGTACAGGTGTCGTCCTGGGCGAAGCGAAGGACCTGCTCGTCACTGGGCAAGAAGCCGGTTCTTCGCTTCGCTCAGGACAACAAGCTACTTCGCCGAGCAGAGATCCTTCACCGCGTCCATGTTGGCGGTGCGGACGTACCACCGATCGGGACCCTGCACCGTGAGGAAGTCCGCCACGCGCGTGACAGTTCCCCGCACCAGCTCCACCTCGAACCTGCGCTCGCCACCCGGTGCCTGCATTTCGCCCAGCACGCGGGCGCGGTCGTGCTTGAAGCAGCGGATAAGGATGAGCTCGCGCTGCTCCATTTCCTCGCGAGTGAATACCTTGGTGTCGCGAACCGGGCCCGCCTTGTCGCCCCATGCCACAGCCAGCGCCTGGAGGTCCTGTGCACGAATCGCGGACAGGAACGCGTCGAGCGCGGGTTTTGGCCCGGACGCAGTGGAAGGCGCGGTTACCGGCGACGGCGCGCGAGTTTCGACGGTGCGCGTCTGGCAGGCAACGCCAGCCATCACAACGACCAGCAGTAGCTTTCTCACTCGTGATCTCCTCGGGAGTGGTGCGAACCTCAGGAAGTTTCGCCTGTTGCCAGCAACCATGCCAGTGACGCACGACACATGACGACTCATCCCCAGCGTCTGTACATCAACATCGACCACGTCGCGACGCTCCGTCAGGCCCGGCGCGGCGACGAACCCGTTCCGGTCGAGGCGGTACGCGCCTGCGAGCGGGCCGGCGCGGACGGCATCACCGCGCACCTGCGCGAGGACCGGCGCCACATGCAGGACGCCGACATCGTCGCGGTTGCGGCAGCGGTGACCACCGTATTCAACCTCGAGCTCGCTGGTACGGACGAGATGCTCGCGCTCGCCGAGCGGCTGCGTCCGTACCAGGAGGCCCTGGTACCCGCGCGTCCGGAAGAAGTCACGACGGAAGGCGGCCTGGACGGGCGGGCCGATCCGGCGCGCCTTGGGCGCAGCC
>JACMOE010000229.1 GCA_014378185.1 Gemmatimonadaceae bacterium
GTCTGGAGTGATTTCGGACGAGTACCACGAGCTGCACTGCTCCCGGCAGGTGATCCCACTGTGCCGCTGAACAGCTGCTACGTCGTGCACTGTGCCAACCTCGTGGATGCGCTCGCCCTCACGGCGCTCCTGAATACACCCATCGCGGCCGCGGTGTTGAACGCCATCGCGGAGCCGGCGCGCGGCGGCTGGCGCCGATACCTCGCGTGGACCGTGGGCCTCCTGCCTCTTCCGCGAGACTGGGCGCGTGCACGCGACATCCTTGCCCCACTCGCGGAGCGGGCATTGCTCGGCAACGTACCCTCGAGCGACGAGTTGCTCATGGCGGCCTGTCGTGCCTACCGGGTGCGGCGTGCGGACGTCGCCCCACTCATCGCCTGGTGTCACGCGCCGACGCGCGACTGAACGCCGCACGCAGGGCGTTCGCGGCCGCGTGTCTTGGCGCACTGCCGTGCGAGACACTCGGCAGCGTGACGCTGCGGGCGGACCAGCGCCGTGTGGTGTCGAGGGCCGCGCGCGCACTCGAGACGCATGGCGGATGTCTCATCGCGGAGAACGTGGGCCGAGGCAAGACATTCATTGCGCTCGCGCTGGCGAACCACTGGCGTGCCCCGCTCGTGATCGCCCCAGCGGCGCTTCGGTCCACGTGGCGCATTGCGATGGAGCGGGCGGCTGTCCCATGCGCCTTCGTCACCCACGAGTCCCTCAGCCGGCAGCGCGAGCCAGCGCCGGCATTCGATGGCCTCATCGTGGACGAGTCGCATCACTTTCGCACGCCGTCCACCAATCGGTATGCGATGCTCGCGCGACTCGCGGCACGCTCGCGCATCGTCTTGCTGTCGGCCACGCCACTCCAGAACCGCACGCGCGATCTCGCCGCACAGATCGCGCTCTACCATGGCGAACGCGCTTTCGCCCTCGATCCAGCGGCCCTGGCGCGCTTCATCATCCGGAGTGAGGAGGCATCGATCAGCGGCGAGCCAGAAGTTCGCGCGCCGCAGTGGCTCGCGCCTGACGCAGACGATGGCGAGGTGCTCCGCGCCATCCTCGACCTTCCTCCTCCACCGCAACCGGTGGACGGCGGCGACGCTGGTGCGCTACGCTGTATCGGCCTCGTGCGCGCGTGGGCGTCGAGCCGCGCTGCTTTAAAGGCCACGCTTCGCACGCGCCGCCGTGTAGCGACCGCCATGTCCCAGGCCGCCGAACAGGGCCGAGCACCTACGCGACGTGAAGCGCTCGCGTGGCGCGCAGTGGAGGACGTGGTGCAACTGGGCTTCCCGGCAATCCTTGTCAGCGGCTCGCCGGACAAGTCTGCACTCTCCGCGCTCGCTCGGGCATTGGAGCGGGACGCTGTGGCCATGGAACGGCTCACGGAACTCCTGCGGCTTACGCCGGATCCGGACAGTGCGCGCGTGTCGGCAATTCGGCAGCTCCGCGATGCACATGCGCCGGCATCCATCGTCGCTTTCAGTGAATATGCGAGCACCATCGCAGCCCTGTTCGCGGCGCTGCGCGCGGATGCGGGAATCGGCATGCTCACAGCGCACGAAGCACGCATTGCCAGCGGCCGCATCGCTCGTGACGATCTGCTCGCGCGGTTCGCACCCGTGGCGCAGGGTGCCACTCCGCCCA
>JACMOE010000230.1 GCA_014378185.1 Gemmatimonadaceae bacterium
CGAGATCGCGAGCCGTGCGGGCCGATACGGACGCAGCGGCCAGAGCACCAGCGCGATGCCCATGGCCCACAACCCACCGAGCACGAGGTAACCAGCACGCGCAAACGCCTCGGCCGGATACGCGACGGGTATCGCGAGGGCCACCACATACGTGGCAAGCGTGGCGCCTCCCACGCTGATGCCCGGGTTGCCCCACACGCGCAGCACGCTCGCGAAGAACGCTACCAGGAAGGTGGCGAGCAGGACGGGTGCCATGTGTCCGCTGACCACGGTCGCGAGCGCCGCCGCGATGGCGCTCGTGCCCATCAGCACCGCCATCGTCCACGCGCGCGCATTGTACGATCCGCCCCTGTCGGACAGGGCACCGTTGAATCCGCCCAGGCTCATCCAGGTGGCGGCGCCCTGATGATCCAGCAGCTGGCCAGCCGCGAGCGGAATGACCGTGGCGATCGACGCGCGCACGCCAGCCGCATAGGCGGGACGCGACGTGGTGAAGAAGGTTGCGGTACGAAAGGCGTGGAGCGCGCGCCGGAAGCTGGCCATGCGGAGTAACGTATGGCGATTGCGCCGCCAGTGAATGGCCGGCGCAATCTGGACGGCATGGCGGGCGCGGATGTTCAGTCGATGGGCTTCAGCTTCGACACGATTTCGCTCCGGCGCGACTCGAGAAAGGGCGGCAACACCACCTTCTCCCCCAGCGTCGCCTCGTCCTCGTCCACGCCGAACCCCGGGCCGTCCGACGCAATTTCGAACAGGATGCCGTTGGGCTCGCGGAAGTAGAGGCTGCGAAACCAGAAGCGATCGACCTCTCCGCTGTTCGGGATGCCGAGGGTGCGGAGCCGGTCCGCCCACGCCTCGTAATCGGCATCGGGGGTCCGGAACGCAACGTGGTGTACACCGCCCGCGCCCTGCCGCGTAGCGGGAAGGCCGGGTTGCACGGCCACGTGCAATTCTGCCGCTGGTCCGCCCTCGCCCATCTCGTACACGTGCACGATGTGCGACGCATTCTCCGGGTGCGCGTACTGCCGCACGGCACGCATGTTCATGGCCTGCTGGAGGATGGCATCGGTGCCGCGGAGTTCCGACACGCTGAGCGTGATGGGTCCGAGCCCACGGATCTGGTGTGCCGACGGCACCGTGCTGCGAGCCCACGGATGCGACTCGCCGACCCCCGCGTCGTTCACGAGCGACAGGCGCTGTCCTTCGTGGTCCTCGAAATCCAGCGTGAGGCGTCCGTCGCGCTCGACGATGGGCGCAGCCGTCACGCCCTGCTCGGCGAAGTGGTGTGCCCACCAATCGAGAGTGTCGGCACCCGCGACACGGAGGTTCGTGCGCGCGATCGCGTTGGTGCCGCGACGCTCGGCTGGCACCGGCCAGTCGAAGAAGGTGAGATCGGTGCCGGGCGTGCCCTTGGCATCGGCGTAGAACAGGTGGTATGCGCTCACGTCGTCCTGGTTCACGCTCCGCTTCACGAGACGCATGCCGAGCGTCTGCGTGAAGAAGAGGTGATTGTCGCGAATCCGTGCCGAGACGGCCGTGAGGTGGTGAATGCCGGTGAGCTGCATTGGGGTGTCCTGGGCGCTGATGAGCTGCGCGTCGATGTGGATCTTGATCTCGTTGCTCACGAGCACGCCGCAAGCCTCGAAGGCCTGGTTCCCCATGCGGCGGGTGCGGTTGGTGCGGTCATGCGGGGTCTCGTGGGTGATGGTTAACTACTGAGTAACACAGTGCTGAGATATTTGAGGCGATGTTATGGACTGGTGCATCAGGCAAACTATGGCTCGTTGGCGGCGGCCAGACCAAGGCGACGGTGCAACTTTGCAGCCATCGCCTGCTCGCGCACCGTCAAGCCAGCCATGGCCTGGGCAATGCGACGTGCGTGGTCCGGGAAGATGCCGCGAATGAGCGCGTCGCCGGCCGGCGTGAGCACGGCGTAACGGGCCCGGCGGTCGCTCGGGCATTGCTCACGCTTCACCAGCCCCTTCTCGACGAGACGATCCATCAGGTAGGTGATGCCGCCGCTGGTGACGAGGATCTTTCGCTGGATCTCGCCCAGGAGCAGCGGCCCCTTGTGGTGCAGCACCTCGAGAATGCCGAACTCGGTGCCAGTGAGGCCGTGGCTTGCGATGTTCGAATCGAGCCGGGCATTGATGGCGTTGTGTGCCCTGGACAGGACGACGAAAAGTTTGAGCGCGGTGGCCTGGCCGGGCTCCCCAGTGGGGGTCGAGACGCGCGGTTTGCGAGCGGGGGCCGTTTTCATCTTAGTACTAAGATATATACTCCGGCGCGCCGCGCAAGGCCCTGCTGGTCACGGCTACGGATGGCGAATCGTGATGATCGGGCGGCGACAGATGGGACAGGGGCCGAGGCGCGGTTGGTCACCGAACTTGACGGTGACTGGGCCCTTGATGACGGTCGCATGCTGCACGGTGTCGTTCACCGTGACGGTCACGATGGCAATGGCGCCATCGACACGACCGCGAAAGCGCGCGGGTACGCTGGGACCCACCGTGATGGGATACGCGCGGAGCATGTAACTGCCGGCGACGTCGAAGCTGCCATCCGCGGCGAGCGCGATGCGGCCGGAGACGTCCCCGTAGGTGCAGCCCACGTGGAGGTGCGTGGCTGTGTCGCTCACGATCATCCCGGCGTTGTCACCACCCCAGGTGCCGAGCGGGAGGTTGCCGTCGACCGGGAAAGGCGCGCTGCCGGATGAGGCGCAGCCCAGGAGGGTGGCGAACGCGGCTACAAAGACGAGGCGGAGAGCGCGATGGGCGTTGCTGACCGATGGCATCGTGTGCTCCTGTGGGTGTACAGGGTACAACTCGCCATGCACGCGACCCGTCACGTGTCCCCAACAAATTGGCGAAGAGCCCCGCTGTCACCGATGGTGACGACGGGGCTCTTGACTTGCCAAGCATAGCCCCTCCTGGGATCGAACCAGGACTCTTCTGCTCCAGAGGCAGACGTGTTGCCAGTTACACCAAGGGGCTGCAAAAACCGCCTGCTCCTGTGCAGGACAGGCGGATTCCGTGTAAAATAGCAGGAGTAGGATGTCGCTTCAACCCCTCGCGTTCCTCCACCGGAGCATTTCCCATCGCACGCCTTTCCAGCGCTCATCGCCGCGCCGCCGGTCGCCTCATTGCCGGCCTGTTCGCTCTCGCTCCGCTGCTGGTCGTCGCGTGCCGCGAGAGCCTGTCCGGTTTCGGGGCCGGCCTGCACGCGCGCGCCACGGCGGACCAGCTGTTCGGGGCGTTCGCCGACCGCCATGTGGACGTGGTACGCAATGCCAAGTATGAATACGCGCGCGTGGCACTCTCCCGCGGCGCCCTGTCGCCCTCGCGGGTGTTCGACGACTCGGCCGCCTGGACCGGCGAGTCCGGCATGCTGCGGATCCTGGAGACGTACGGCGCGCACCAGGACAACAAGTATGTCATGAACTCGCGGCGCGGCCTGCCTGTCCCCGCGCGGCCGGCCGATGGACGGCATGTCACCACACTGAGCCGCCTGGCCGACAGCCAGTACCGGTGGGACACTTCCGTCGACTTTGCACTCGGCAACGCGCATCCCAAGGATATCGCCCTCGTGGTGAGCCGGCTGCTCTCCGCCGGTGAAGGGCTCGGCGAACGCGAGGCGCGCGCCGATCTCATGGCGAGCACGCCGCGCACGGCCGCAGTCCTCGCTACCGCTTTTTCACTCGACACCCTTCGCCCCACACAACTGCAGGATGGCACGACTGCGGTGACGCTGGGCATCGCGATCCACTCGGACCAGCTCAAGCAGCGGTTTCCGGCGTTCGGCGACTACGTGCACCGTTACGTTGATCCGGCGCGCATACGACTCCTGCTCACCGACGCCGCGGGCACGCCATATCTCGAGGCCTTGGCGAAGGATCGCTTCCTCACCATCCGCTTGCGGAGCCATGGGGGCCACCTCGTCGCGCTCTCCGGTCCCGCCAAGCCGATGCCGGATACGCTCGTCGTCGTCGCAGACCTGACGATCAAGGTGAAGATGTTCAACGTGGGGTTCCACGACCTCACGATGGACTTCGTGAACGTCGCGCGCGGCGACCGCGAGCGCGACTGGGTGGTGACCGCGAAGAAGGAACCCCACTGGAATCTGCCATTCATTTCAGCACGACTGCTGCGCGCTCCGCTTCGCTATCCCTTTTCCGGGGAGGGTGCGCTCCTGCGGTTCGGCGTGCGGGCGGGCGACGGCGACGCACCCACGGTGCTCGTGCGACAGAGCCGGCTCGCGGTGCAGGAGAGCTCCATCCTCAAGTTCATCAATTCGCTCACGAGCACGGCCATGGATGACTTCGGCACGCGGGTGGAGCACGAGGAGAATGAATGGCTGCGCGAGGTGTTCCTCGCCCTGCGCGACGATGCGCGCGTGGTGATCGCGCCGTAGGCGGGCGGTCCGGCACAACGTCAAAACGCAACGATCCTCGAGGAGAGAGGGGGGCGGGGCCCTGCGGCGGCGGGGGGCCCGCCAAACCCCAAACCCCCCGCGACCGGGAAGGGGCTCGCGGCGCTGGTCCTGCGGCTGGCGGCGTCCCGGCCAAACCGAAGGGAGCATGCCACGCGCGCTGTCATTGGAACTCTGCGTCCTACCGAACAGCGGCGGGCAAAAACATCAGACTGGCCGAACGCGCCAGTCGTACAGATCATCGATGGAGCTGAGGGGGATCGAACCCCTGACCTCGCCGTTGCGAACGGCGCGCTCTCCCAGCTGAGCTACAGCCCCGCAGTGGCGCGGGCTCGTGGCAGCGTGCTGCCGCGAACGTGGGTTGACCAGACAGAAACAGCCCCGCAACCGTGCGGGGCCGCTGTCATTGATCGAAACTTAATCACGCGATGCCCACTGTCAACTGGAAGCGCCGCGCACGCACGGTATCTGGCCCTCCGGCCGCGCCCAAGGAACAACGCCGTCGCCGCGGCCGTTTGCCGCACATGACGACGCATTCCCTCGGCTCCCCGTACGTGCGCGACCAGCTCTCACTCCGCGCGCTCCCACTTAACGAGAAGCGGCTCCAGCCAGATGGCGAGTTCGTGCTGTACTGGATGCAGACCACGCACCGACTCGAGGACAACTGGGCACTCCGGCTGGCGACCATCGAGGCGGACCGCATCGGCAAGCCGTTGCTGATCCACCATGGGCTCGATCCACATTACACACATGCGTCGGCCCGCTTTCATGCGTTCGTGATGCAGGGCGCAAAGGACCTTGCCGAGCAGGCCGAGGCGCTCGGGCTCACGTATCGCTTTGCGCTGCGCCGTCGCCGCGACGACGACCACCGGCTCGTGGACCGACTTGCGGGCCGCGCGTGTGTCGTGATCACGGACCAGTTTCCCACCGCAGGAGTGGCAGAGCGATCTGCGCGGGTGGCGGCGCGCGTCAACTGTCGGGTGATTGCGGTTGACTCCGTGGGCGTGGTGCCCGCCGCTTCCTTTCACAAGGAGGAGTATGCCGCGCGGACCATTCGACCCAAGCTGGCCAAGCTGCTCGACCTTTCGCTGGAGTCCGTGGAGGACCGCGCTCCCCAGCGCGCGATGCCCGATGCGGTGCTGCGCTCGTTCGACGGGGCGTGGGTGGACATCGCCCGGTGCGATATCGCGCGGGAAGTGGCGAGCTGCGAGATAGACCACGCCATTGCCGCTGTGTCACTGCGCGGCGGAACGGTGGCGGCACGTGATCGCCTGCACCACTTTGCCTCCGACGGCTTGCAGGCGTACAGCGAGCGACGTCGCAACCCGTCCGACGACGTGGGCTCGAGCCGATTGTCACCGTACCTGCACTTCGGCATGATCTCGCCCCTGGAAGTTGTCACGGTGGCGCGCGACGCGGCGAGCACTGCGGAGAGTGATGCGTTCCTCAACGAGATGCTGACCTGGCGCGAACTGTCGTTGAACTTCTGCCTGCGGAACCCGGCGTACGCGTCGCTCTCCGCGCTGCCGGATTGGACGCAGCGTTCCATGAACGCGCACGCCGATGACGAACGTCCGGTGACCTACACACTGGAGCAGCTCGAACGGGCGGAGACGCATGACGACATCTGGAACGCCGGGCAGCGTGAGCTGGTGGAGACGGGCGAGATGCACAACGTGGTGCGCATGCTGTGGGGCAAGTCGGTGCTCACTTGGGCCCCGACGTATGCAGACGCATTGGCCTGGCTGATCCACCTGAACAACAAGTACGGGCTGGACGGGCGCGACCCCAACAGCTTCGCCGGCATCCAGTGGTGCTTCGGCAAGTTCGACCGTCCGTTCGCGGAGCGGCCGGTGTGGGGCACCATCCGCCCGATGTCGCTGGCGCGTGCGCACGCGAAATATGACATGACGGGCTACCTGGCGCGCTGGGGCACCGCGGAGCGACAACTGTCGCTTTCCTAGCGGAAGCTCCGAGCGCACTGTCGCTGGGTAGGCCGCGTGGCCTAAGTTGCCCGCATGCTCCCCACCGCTGCCGACGTCAATGCTGCCGCGCATCGCCTGCATGGCGTTGTCGAGCGCACTCCGCTGCTCCACTCGCCGGGCCTGAGCGCCAGCGCGGACGTCGAGGTATTCCTCAAGTGCGAGAACCTGCAGCGCACGGGCTCTTTCAAGTTGCGCGGCGCCTACAACGCGCTCGCCACGCTGCCGGCAAACTCACGCGCCGCCGGCATCGTTGCCTCGTCCGCCGGCAATCACGGGCTGGGCGTCGCGATGTCCGCGCGGCTGCTCGGTGTGCGCGCCCGCATCTTCATGCCGGCCAACGCCCCCGCGGTGAAACGGGATGGCATCATCGCCCTCGGCGCGGAGGTGGACCAGTCGCAGCCGCACTACGACGCT
Organism: Gemmatimonadaceae bacterium; assembly: GCA_014378185.1. Lineage (GTDB taxonomy): Bacteria > Gemmatimonadota > Gemmatimonadetes > Gemmatimonadales > Gemmatimonadaceae > AG11. The sequence continues at coordinate 6,828 of JACMOE010000230.1, forward strand.
GCACACGACGCGGCGGTGGCGTATGCGGACGCGCACGGCATGACCTTCGTGAATCCTTGCGCTGGCGAGCCACTGCTCGCCGGGCAGGGAACGGTGGCTGCCGAGGTCCTGGCGGAGCTGCCAGCGGTGCGCACGGTGATTGTGCCGGTGGGCGGCGGTGGGCTCGTGGGCGGCATGGGGGCGTACCTTCGCGCCGTTGCTCCGGGCGTTCGGATCGTGGGCGCGCAGAGCGAGCACACGAATGCGATGGCACGTTCGCTGGCTGCGGGCCGTCGCGTGGAGATCGGCTATGAGCCGACGCTGGCCGATGGCCTCGCCGGCCAGATCGACGAAGAGGGACTCGCGATCGGCCGATTTGCGATTGACGAGATGTGCGTGGTGACCGAGGCGCAGGTGGCGGATGCGGTTGCCTGGTTGTCGCAGGCGCATGCCCTTCGCGTGGAGGGATCGGGCGCGGTGGGAGTGGCCGCCCTTCGCGCGAGAGGCGGCGGCGCCTGGCTCGGTCCAATCGCCGTGGTGGTCTCGGGAGGAAACATCGACGACGCCCGCTGGACGTCGATCATCGAGCAGACCGTCGTGGGCTGACGGTCACAGGCGAAAACGAAGCGGGGCACCGGACGTTGGTCCGGTGCCCCGCTTCGTTCAACTGGTGCCGAGCGATCTACGGACGTTCGACGTTGCGATCGTCGAGCGAGGCGGCGTTGCGCGATTCCCCACCGAGCGAATTTCCACTGGGTCGGGCAGGCTGTGCGACGATGCTGCGTGAGCCGGTGCTGCCGTTGATGCCCACTTCGCGATCGCCCTGGAAGCTGCCGGCGCTCTTGCCAGACTGGCCGCTGGTGCTCGCGTCGCCATTGCTGTGCGACTGAAGCCGCGCGGCGCGATTGGCGCCGCGCGCCTCACCGCCCCGGCGGCCGATGGCGGCCATGTGCTCACGGTTCTTGCTCACCGTCACGCCACCCTTGCGACCGGCGGCGCGAGCCTCGCCCGCGTCGAACTCGTGCGCCGTGCCCTTCTCGTGAGCTGCGCGACCGCCCTTGCTGGCAATCTCGCGCTGCTTGGCCCGATCCATCGACGCGAAACCACGGTTGCTACGGCCGCGCGGGGTTGACCCGGACTCCGAAGCGTTGGCCGCGCGTGCGCCGTTCTCGGCGTTGGAAGGACGAGCTACGCGGGCGCTTTCGTTAGAGACCTCACGCTGCTGCTCTCGATCCGCGCTGAAGCTGCGCTCTTCGTCATTCGGCTTGATCGTCATTTACATCACCTCCTGGAAGAATAGGCGGCCCCGTCGGACCGCTTGCCCTGTCACATGTGCAAACGGCGGACCCGGCCGCTGTGGCACGTGTTCATCCCGTTCGCGACTGCATCGATTTTCTGGGACACTACAAGGCAAGGCTCGGGCCGCTGCGCGCTATATTTCGCGGCCATGTCGCTCTCTGTCCGCCTTCTGGGCACCTCTGCCTCCCGACCCACGATCGAACGCAATGTTGCCTCGGTCGCCGTGGTGCGCGAAGGCGAGACGCTGCTCTTCGACTGTGGGGAGGGGACGCAGCGCCAGATGATGCGCTACGGCGTCTCCTTTGCCCTCCAGGACATCTTCTTCACTCACTTCCATGCGGACCACGTCATTGGCGTGATCGGCTTGATGCGTACGCTGTCGCTCCAGGGCCGATCGGAGCCATTGCGGCTCTGGGGCCCCAGGGGCGCGATCCGCACCATGAAGCGGGCAGAGGAATTCGGCATGGACCGGCTGTCGTTTCCGCTGGAAGTGTCCGAGCTGGAGCCAGGCCAGCGCCTTGCGCGCAAGGACTATGGCATCGCGGCGTACCAGGTGGATCACCGTGGAGCGCGAGCGCTCGGCTATGCGATCGTGGAGGACGAGCGGAAAGGGCGCTTCAATCCCGAGCGGGCGCGCGAGTTGGGCATTCCGGAAGGTCCGATGTGGGGAGAGATCCATCGCGGCCGCGCGGTCACCCTGGGTGACGGGCGCATCATCGAACCATCCGAACTGGTGGGAGGCCCCCGATCCGGGCGAAAAGTGGTGATCACGGGCGACACCCGTCCCTGTTCCGCCACGGTCGCGATCGCACAGGGTGCAGACCTGCTGGTGCACGAGGCCACGTTCGGGGACGAGGAAGCGGCGCGCGCGGTGGAAACCGGACATTCCACGGCGCGCGAGGCCGCCATCGTGGCGCGTGACGCGAACGTCGGCATGCTGCTGCTCACGCACTTCTCCGCGCGCTATTCCCGTGATGCCGCCGACCTGGGCAAGGAGGCGCGCGAGTGCTTCGAGCGCACGCTGGTGGGGAAAGACGGGCTGGAGATCGACGTGCCGTATCGCGACGCGGAGTGACCCTGTCGTCCTGAGCGAAAGCGAAGGACGACAGCTAGGCCGTTTCGACGTCCGCGCGCCCCGACAGCACGTCCGGCCGGCTCACCGGCATCGAGCGTCCGAACAGCCGCGTGATTGCGGCCTCATCGAGTTGTGCCAGCACCGTGTCGGGATCCAGTCGCGCCGTGACGCTACGTGCCTCCGGCCCCTGATTGATGACCCAGTTGTACCGATCGAGGCGCGACGAGCGCCCATCGGGATGCCGGAACATGATCATCGACGAGCTGGAACTGGGCGACTGGATGTTGACGCCCCAGACGGTGCCATCGGGTGCGGCGAAGGTCTTCATGATTCGGGTGCGAGGGGTCAGCCGACGAGGGAGGGCGAGAGTGGCTGTCGCCCGGCGTAACCGGAATCCAGGTCGTGCCAGAACTGCACGGTCGGCTCGCCCAGCTGCCAGCACAGCAGCATGGGATGACCATCCAGCTCGCTCGGAAAGTCGATGAGGCCGATCCGCCGGTCCTTGAGCTGAATGCCGAGGGCTTCCAGCTCGGCCTGAAAGCCGTCGACGTCGCGCGCCATTTTCTGGATGCGGCGCTCCAGCGCCGCGACGCGCGGATCCGGAAGCTCGGCGTGTACGCCGTCGGAGACGAGGTCGAGCTCGACGATGGCCTCCTGCCACCGGCGGTGCTCGCGGACAACGTCCTCGACGATCTTGCGCACGAGCGGAAGGGTGCGATTGGCCTGGTCGACGGTAAAAAGCTGCATGCCGGAATGTAATCGCCGAGGGCAGGTCCGTCAGTCGCGTCCGACGGGCACTGGATGCCTTACGGAGCTCGCCAGGTGCGCGCCGGAGCGTGCAACAGAGGCGACCTTGGTGTCCGCACCGTACGCAGACGCCTCGTCGAAGGCGCGCGTGAGCGCGCGGCGGGTTCGCGTGTCGAAGCGCGATGCGTCCAGCCAGAAGATGTGCGTGGCCGGGGACGAGACCCTGCCCACCGGCCATTCGCGCGACGTGCTGTCGCGCAGTGACATGCGCGCGTCGCCGGCGTCGTCGTAGCGGACGACCACCGAGTAGGACGCATGGCGCCAGACCTCGCGCGAGTTGTCGGCGGACCGCATCGGCAGCGACGACGCGACTTGATTCCACCACGCCGGGCTCGCGAAGCCGATGGGCTCCAGGGACAGCACCTGGGTTGCGTCGCCCGTACCGGCGCTGGGCAGCCCGTACGCGATGGCCGGCCCACCCGCGAACGTCGCGAGGGAGAAGCTGCCTGGATCCATGTGGTACAGGCCGTGGCGCAGCGAGTCGCGCGCATTGACGAGCGCCCGGTCGCGACGGCGCTCGATGCCTGCGGCTTCGGAGCCGGCGACATCGGCCACGGTGGCGGAACGACCGGTGCGGAGATCGATCACGCCGCGGCGGGTCGTGTGCCATGGGAGCGCGCCGTGGCGCTCCACGTCGGTATGGAGGGCATAGGACACGAAGGGCCCGCGTGCGGCGCCGAGGTCGAGCGTCGCGGCGGCAGCCACGAAGGGCACCTCGTCAGGTTCTTCCTCTTGACCGAGGCGCCGGTCGTCTGGATGCTCGCGAGCGTACTGCCGAGCGAGTTCGGGCACGATGCTGTCGGAGTAGACGACGACAGAATCCCCGGTCTGGAGGTCGCGCCGGTATACCGTCTGCCCCACGAGATCGGCGCGCGAGAACGAGAGGTCGCTGTCCACGACGTACAGTTCGAAGAAACGACCATCGATCTGCGCGAGATCGATGGGTGCACCGCGAAGGGTGATCCTGCCTGCTTGACTGGTGACCCAGAAGGTGGAGTCGCCGGCGGCCAGCACGAACTCCGCGGCTGGCGGCATGAGCGACGCATCGGTGGTGGCGCCTCGGCAGGCGCACAGGATGGCGAGGACAGCCGGGACAAGGTTCAGCGGACGCATCGGAACGGAATATAGCGCTGGGCGCCTGCGACCCGGCGCGAAAGGTGCCTCTGTTGAAACGCAGCGCCGAGTAGATTCCGCTCAACCTTTTTCCCCGATTCCACGTGTCCGTTCATCGTTCGCGCGCGCTGCGCTGCGCATTCCTGTTCGTCGGCCTGTCGTCCGTCGCCTGCTCCGCGTCGGAGCGTGGCAAGAATACTTCGGGCCTGCAGGGCGGGTCGTCGGGTGGTCCGGATACGTTGGCGACAGTGCAACTGGCATCCAGGCCTGCGCCAGACTCCTCGGTGCCGCCGGCTTCCACACCTGCGGCCACGCCTGCTGCGGCACCGGTCACTGCGACCAACCGCACGGTGGCGGGGATCGACGTGAACAAGGAGTTTCCCGTTGTTCGGGCGCTCTACGTAAACCGCTTCGCGGCGCAGAGCAGCAAGCGGATGAAGCAGCTGATCCAGGTCGCCGACGAGACGGAGATCAACGCGCTCGTCATCGACATGAAGGACGAGTTCGGGTTGAACTATGCACCGTCGAATCCGCAGTTTGCGAAGAATGCGGGTACGTCGGGCACGGTGAAGGGGCTGCCGGCGCTGCTCGATACCCTGCGCGCGCATCACATCCTGCCGATTGCGCGGATGGTGGTGTTCAAGGATTCGGTCACGGCGCGCGTGCATCCGGAGTGGACCATCCGCAAGCAGGACAACTCCGTGTGGCGGGACAAGAAGTCGCTTGCGTGGGTGAATCCGTACCATCACGAGCTGTGGGACTACAACATCGGCGTCGCGGAAGAATTGATGAAGATGGGGTTCGGCGAGATCCAGTTCGATTACATCCGCTTTCCCGAGCCGTATCCGTCACTGCCGACGCAGGTGTTCCCGGATAACAAGGGCGTTGCCAAGCCGGACGTGCTGGCCGCGTTCCTGAAGGACGCGACGGCGCGCATCACCAGGCTGGGTGGACGCACGACCGCGGACATCTTCGGGCTGGTGACGACCGTTGGCGGGCCGCTCGAGGTGGGTCAGTGGTGGGAGAAGATCTCGCCGAACGTGGATGTGGTGTTGCCGATGGTGTATCCGTCGCACTATCCGCGCGGGGACCTGGGCCTGGCGGTTCCGAACGCGGAGCCCTACAAGGTGCTGAAGATTTCGCTGAGCAAGGCCAGGGAGCGCGACGCGAAGCTGGGCATCACCAAGCCGGAGCATGTGCGGCCGTGGTTGCAGGCCTTCACGCTTGGCAAGCCGGCGTACGGGCCGGCTGAACTCGAGGCGGAGAAGAAGGGCACGTACGACGCGGGCTACGACGGCTGGGTGCTGTGGAATCCGGGGTCGAAGTACGAGCCGTTCCTGCCGGCACTGGAAAGGACGCTGGTCTCGCGGAAGAAGTAGGCGCGGGTTCGCGCCTTACGCATCCATGCGAGTAGGCGTGATCTCGCGCACGGCGCGGATGAGTCGGTCCACCTCGTCCGCGCTGGTGTAGCACGCCGCGCCGGCGCGAACGAAGCCGTCCTCACCTCGCCCGAGTACGTCGGCAACGGTCTTTGCATAGAAGTCGCCATTGGACGCATACAGGCCACAGCGAACGAGGCGTTGCGCGACGTCGGTGGTGGTATGGCCGCGCAGGGTGAATGCAACGGTGGGCGTGCGAGGCGTTCCGGGTGGCGGGCCGTAGAGCCTGACGCCCGGAATGGTGGAGAGGCCGTCCCAGAGCTGCGCGACGAGTGCCTCCCCGCGCTGGTGCAGTGCCTTGAAGGCACGCACGAGTTGCTCTCGGCGCGTACCCTCGGCGCCGCCAATGGAGGCGAGGTACTTCACCGCGGCCGCCGATCCAACGATGCCCTCGTGATTCTGCGTGCCGGTTTCGAGCTTTTCCGGCGCATCGTGTGGCGCGGGGTCGAGCTTGGGGATGTCGAGCGCCTGCACGAGTGCCTGGCGCCCGAACAGCACGCCGGCGTGCGGTCCGTAGAACTTGTAGGGTGAGCAGGCCAGGAAGTCGCAACCGATGGTCTGCACATCCACCAGGTTGTGGGGCGCGAAGTGCACGGCGTCCACGAACGACAGGGCGCCCGCCTCGCGCGCCATGGCGCATACCGCGGCGACATCCGTGATGGAGCCAAGCGCATTGGACGCGGCGCCGATGGCAACGAGCCGCGTGCGCGGCCCGATTGCGGCGGCGAGCGCATTGGGGTCGTGCCGGAAAGTGCGCTTGTCCATGGCAACAGTCCGCACGACAAGCCGGTGGTCGCGCGCGATGGCGTGCCAGGGCGCGACGTTGGCGTGATGATCGAGCTCGGTGACGACGATCTCATCACCCTCCTTCCATCCGCGAGCCAGGCCGCGCGACAAATGAAAGGTGAGCGTCGTCATGTTGTTGCCGAAGGCAATCTCGGCGGGCGACGCATTGAAGAAGTCCGCGAATACCGCGCGTGCGTCGTCGAGCATCGCGTCGGTCTCGCTGCTCGTGGGGTAGGCCCAATGGGTGTTGGCGTTGTGATGCAGCAGGTAATCCGTGATGGCGTCCGCGACCGACTGCGGCACCTGAGTGCCCCCGGGCCCGTCGAAATAGGCCACGGGAAACTCGCGCTCGCGGCGAGCGAGGGCGGGAAAATCGGCACGGATGGCGTCGAGGCTTCGGGTCGGCATGCGGGAAATGTATCGCGGTCCGTGATGCGTCGCGATATTGCGGCATGATCACGCGTCTCCGCATCGGCGGCATGACCTGCCAGCGCTGCATCCAGGCAGTCTTCACCTCGCTCACGCCCGTGCCGGGCATCCTGTCGGCGGAGGTGACCATCGGCGGTGCGGTGATCGAGCACGATGGCCACGCGACGAGTGATGCGCTGCGCGAGGCCGTTCGCGCGTCGGGCTACTCAGTCACGCTCGTACAGGAGGAGCGGCGGCGGTTGCCCATCGTCTGACCCACCGCCTACCTTGTCGGGCTCACCGGGTCCGCCGCCGTCGTCGAGGTCGTGTCATGACGCCATTGAAGAAGAATCCCGAGGAGCGTCCCGTGGGGTCGCTGCTCGCGCCCGACATCCTGACGCTGCTGGACGAGTCGCCGGCGCGGCTCGCCGCCGAGACCGAGGAGCTGCATCCGGCCGACCTCGCGGACGTGGCCGAGGCGATGCCATTCGACCGGATTCCGGTGTTCCTGGCTGCACTGCCACGAGATCGCGCTGCCGCGGTGCTGGAGTATCTGGACGAGGAGCTGCGCGCGGAGGTGCTCGAGGCGATGCCGTCCGAGCAGGCGGCGGCGCTCGTGAGCGCCATGACGCCGGACGAGCGCGCGGACGTGCTCGAGGAGCTCGACGAGGAGACGGCCGGCGACATCGTGGACGAGATGCCGGAGCAGGCCCGCCGCGAGACGCAGGCGCTGCGGCTGTATGATCCGGATTCCGCGGGCGGCCTGATGACGACGGAGTTCGTCTCCGAGTCGTCGCAGACATCCGTGGAAGAGGCGCTTCGCAAGGTGCGGGTGATTGCGCGGAGCGGGAAGCGTGAGGCGATGCACGCCATCTACACCACGGACGAGCAGGGGCGGTTGGAAGGGGTGCTGTCGTTGCGCGAGTTGCTCGCGGCACAGGAGGGAGCGCTGCTCGCGGACGTGGCGTGGACCGAGGTGCAGAGCGTGTCACCGCGCGCGGACCGCGAGGAAGTGGCGCGCGTGATCGCCAACTACGATCTCGTCGTCGTGCCGGTGGTGAGCGAGTCGCACCACATCATCGGAGTGATCACGGTCGATGACGTGATCGATGCCATGCAGGAGGAGCAGACCGAGGACGTGCAGAAGTTCGGCGGCATGGAGGCGCTGGACGAGCCGTACAACCAGATCGGATTCTGGGCGATGATCAAGAAGCGCGCGGTGTGGCTGAGCGCCCTGTTCATCGGCGAGATGTGCACGCCCACCGCACTCGGCGTCTATCAGAAGGAGATCGACAAGGCGACCGTGCTGGCGATCTTCCTGCCATTAATCGTGAGTTCCGGCGGCAATTCCGGGTCGCAGGGCACGTCGCTCATCATTCGCGCGCTGGCGTTGCGGGAGATCTCTCTGCGCGACTGGTGGCGTGTGGCCATGCGGGAAGTGAGCACCGGGCTCACCCTGGGTCTGCTGCTGGCGGTGATCGGCTTCCTGCGCATCGAGCTGTGGCAGTGGATGCACCTGCACAACGTGACGGCGTTCGGCATCCAGCTCGGCCACGACTACGGCGAGCACGGCATCAATCCGCACCTCGTGGCGCTGACCGTCGCCCTGTCGCTCATCGGCGTCGTGGCATTCGGCACGCTCGCCGGCGCGATGCTGCCATTCGGCATGCGAAAGCTGGGGTTCGATCCGGCGAGTGCGTCGGCGCCGTTCGTGGCGACGTTCGTGGATGTGACCGGCTTGATCATCTATTTCAACGTGGCGCTCCACTTGCTGCTGCGTTGACCATGAATGCCGCGAGCGCGGCATCGCGCCCGTCGCGCGCGCGCGC
>JACMOE010000231.1 GCA_014378185.1 Gemmatimonadaceae bacterium
CAATACCTCAACCGCCAAAGGCTTTTGCACCACGGAGGTACGCGGAGGTACGCGGAGGAACTGCAGCAGTGTGTAGTTCCTCCGCGTACCTCCGCGTCCCTCCGTGGTCAAAGGCTGTTGCTTCGATGTCGTGAGCATAGATGTAATGTCGCACGGCGTTCGACTTGTTCAACGGCCGTCCTCCGCGCAACGTATCTCGACACCAGCACCCGCCGTTCCTCCGGTTCGCCCTCCACGAGACCGTGCATGCTTCCGCTACGCTACCTGTTCGCCCTCACCATTCCCGCCGCTGTCGCCGTTGGCGTCGTCGATACACAGCAGCCGATCATGCGCCCGGCCACGACGGCGCCCGCCGCACCAGACTCCGCATTCCTCGCTTCGTTCAAGTGGCGCAACATCGGCCCGGATCGCGGCGGCCGGTCCATCGCGGCATCGGGTGTGAAGGGCCGCCCCAACGAGGCCTACTTCGGCGCCACCGGCGGAGGCCTCTGGAAAACCACCGACGCCGGCGAGAACTGGGCCCCCGTCACCGACGGGCAGGTGAAGAGCGCCAGCGTGGGAGCGGTCGCCGTGAGCGAGACGAATCCCGATATCGTCGTCATCGGCATGGGCGAGACCTGCATCCGCGGCAACATCATGCCCGGTGATGGCGTCTACAAATCCATGGACGCCGGCAAGACATGGACACACCTGGGCTTCAACCAGACGGACGGCATCGCGAAGATCCGCATTCACCCCACCAACCCCGACATCATCTTCGTCGCGTCGTTCGGCAAGTTCTCGGTGCCAAATGCCGAGCGCGGTGTCTTCAAGAGCACCGATGGTGGCAAGAGCTGGCGCAAGGTGCTGTACCGCGACGACAAGACTGCCGCGATCGACATCAGCATCGACCGCACGAATCCGGACATCATGTACGCCGCCATGTGGGAAGCCTTCCGCAGCGAGTACACCATGTCCAGCGGCGGTCCGGGCAGCGGCCTGTTCAAGAGCACCGACGGTGGCGAAACGTGGAAGGAGATCACGCGCAACCCCGGCATGCCAACGGGCCTCATCGGTCGCATCGGTGTCGCCGCCTCGGGCGCCAACGGCAACCGAGTCTACGCACTCGTCGAGAATGACAGCGGTGGCCTCTTCAAGAGCGACGACGCCGGCGCTACATGGGCCCTCGTCAACGGCAGCCGCGACATCCGCCAGCGCGCCTTCTATTACACGCACGTGCATGCCGACCCCAAGGACCAGGACGTGGTCTACATGCAGAACACCTCCATGTTCCGCTCGAAGGACGGCGGCAAGACGCTCGCCAACATCAGCAACGGCACGCACGGCGACATGCACGACCTCTGGATCGATCCGGATGCCCCCGCGCATCTCGTGGTCGGCAACGACGGCGGTGCATCGGTCTCCACCACCACGGGCAGCCGCTGGACCGCGCAGGACTTTCCCACCGAGCAGTTCTACCACGTCGCCACCACGGCGCACATCCCCTATCACGTCTGCGGCTCACAGCAGGACAACTCCACGCTCTGCACGCCGTTCAACTGGAACCAGGCGGCGTTCGAAACCGCGCAGGGCGCCACGGCGGGCGGCGGTGGACGAGGTGCCAGCCGCGGACGCGGCACAGGCTCCTCACCCGACAGCACCCCCCCCGCACTCGGCGCCAACGACATCACGCTCGGCGGCATGCTCCAGTCGTACCAGGCGGGCGGTGGGGAGCCCGGCTACATCGGCCCGGATCCGCTCGAACCTGATCAGTTCTACTCGGGCACCAATAACGGCGGCTACCTCGACAAGTACAACCGCCGCACCGACGTCCACCGCGAGGTCAACCCATACCCGTGGTTCTACTCCGGCGAGGCGTCGAAGGACATCAAGGAACGCTGGCAGTGGACCTACCCGATCATCTTCTCGCCCATTGATCCGAAGACGCTGTACGTGTCGTCGCAACGACTGTGGCGCACCACCAATGGCGGTCGGTCGTGGACGGCACTCAGCGGTGACCTCACGCGCCACGACCCGAAGACGATGGGACATTCCGGCGGCCCCATCACGGGCGACATGAACGGACCGGAGGTGTACGGCGTGATCTTCTCCGTCGCTCCCGGCAAGAAGTCCGTGAACACCATATGGACCGGTTCGGACGACGGCCTCGTTCACGTCACGCGCAACGGCGGCAAGACCTGGACGAACGTCACGCCCAAGGACATGCCGGACTACGGCCGAGTGAGCCAGATCGACGCGTCGGCCTTCAACGATGGCGCCGCCTACGTCTCCGTCCGGAAGCCGCTGCTCAATGATTTCGCGCCCTACATCTTCAAGACGACCGACTATGGCCGTACATGGACGACGATCGTCGCCGGCATCCGCCCGGATGCGTACGTCCACGCCGTGCGCGAGGATCCCGTTCGCAAGGGGATGCCCTACGCCGCCACGCAGCACGGCGTCTACCTGTCGCGCGACGACGGCACCTCGTGGCAGCCGCTCATGCTCAACATGCCTGATGTTCCGGTGTCCGACCTCGTCGTCCGCGGCAACGAACTCGTGATCTCCTCGCACGGCCGCGGGTTCTGGGTGCTCGACAACATCGCGCCCTTGCGGCAGATGACGCCGGAGTTCCTCACCGCTGACGCGCATCTCTACGCGCCGCCCGTGGCCGTCCGATCCGGTGCAGGAATGGCCATCAGCTGGTCGCTGAAGACCGCGCCCACCGCCGCGAAGCTCGATATCCTCGATTCCACCGGCACGGTGCTCCGCACCTTCGAGCCGGACACCACACACCCGGACTCCGCAGCGCGCGCGGCACTCGCAGCGGCGGCTGGCGGACGCCGCGGCGGCGCCGGCCCCTACCTGACGAAGACGGCCGGCCTCAACCACCTCACCTGGGATCTCCGCGCCAAGGGCATCGCGACGTTCCCCGGCATGATCCTGTGGGGGGCGGGCACCAATGGCCCGGTCGTACCGCCGGGCCGCTACACCGCGCGCCTCACGGCCGACGGACGCACCATGAGCGTACCGGCTGTCGTCGCACGCAACCCACGCATCACCGACGTGACCGATGCGGACATGCGCGCGCAGTACGCCTTCTCGAAGCGGGTACGCGACAAGGCGAACGAAGCGAATGAATCGGTGATCGGCATCCGCCGCGTGAAGACGCAGCTCGCCGACCGGTACAAGAAGTCCAGCGACGCCGTGCTCAAGTCCACCGGCGAAACGCTGAAGACCCACGTTTCCGCCGTGGAGGAGAACATCTACCAGGTGCGAAACCAGAGCGGACAGGACCCGCTCAACTTCCCCATCAAGGTCAACAACCGACTGGCCAACCTCATGTCGATGGCCGAGCGGGGGGATGGGGCCCCGATCAACAGCATGCCGGAGATCTTCGGGATACTCACGACGGAACTGAAAGGCTACACGGATCAGCTCGCGAAGGTCTACACGACGGACCTCGTGGCGGTCAACAAGGAGCTGCTCCGCCTGCACCTTGCCCCGCTCGATCCGCAGTGTGCAAAAGCGGAGGGCTGCGCCGCCATCCCCTGATGGCGCGAGGGTGTGGTCCGTGCACTCTTCTACGCCGGCCCCCGCACGTACGCTGCGGGGCCGGCGCCTGCGTCAGAACGTGAGGGAAACAACCGAATGGTTGCCCTTCAGCCCCAAGCCAGCCAGTAGTGCCGACTGCGGCGAGAAGCGGAGGTTGGCACCTCCGTTATTGCCCACGGTCGCTTCGCCCCCGCGTAGCATGCCGATGCCCTTTCCTGCGGCTTGCGGCGCGATGAGTTGTTCGGTGAGCAGGGTGCCAAGCACGCCACCAACCGAGATGGCGCCGAAGATGAGGTGCGTGTTGTCGGATCGCGCGAGCACTGGCACTGCCAGCGCAACCAGTGCCCCCGCCGCGGCCCCGACCTGCACGAGGCGTGACTCGGACTCCGTGTGATCGTACGGCCGCACGAGCAATTGGTCGCCCAGGATGGCGCCGAGGGCAAACCCGCCCGTAAGAGCGGCATACACCACCTTTTCGTTCGGACTGTCCGGCAGCAGCGCAGCGGCCGCGGACATTCCGAGTAGCTCCGTGGTCACGAGCGTTCCGACATCGCCAGCCGTGACGCGATACGGCGATGAGCGCGCGTACTTGAGACCCAGCGGATAACCCAGTGCCCCAGCCCCCACGATGAGCGCGGTCCCGACGCGCCCCGCCCCGTTTCGCTCGAACATCCCGCTGGACCCCATGAGCCCCAGTGCGAGCGCCGCCGTCACGGTGGACCCGTGGGAGGTTCCGTGTGCCTCCGCATCGGTCATGGGCTCGCCGAGCGTGAAGCCGAGCACGTCGCCCGCGATGCCGCCAAGCAATGATGCTGCCGCGTAACCACGACCTCCGTCATTTCCCGTGATCGAGTACAGCAGCAGGTCTGCGGCGATCGCCCCGCGCCGGGCACTGTGCCACGACAGATGATTCTGCGCGCGCGACACCGAGCTTCCCGTCGTCATGTTCGCGGCAAGGAAGAACGCCCCGCCAGTGACAGCCAGGTACGCCGCGACGCTTCCGGTAGGGTCGTCCACGAGCGCGCTCGCCGCTGGTCCGAAGACAAGCGCGCCCAGCAGCGTCTGGCTCACCACGAAGGATCCCCGCACGGGTTCGGAGATGAACGTCGGGATCGCATCAGGGCCACCACGCGCCAGATCCGTAATGTTGGCACGACCGATTGCCGCAGCGAGGTCGCGGCGCCTTGTCGAATCGACCCCGTACCGCTCGAGCACCTCACGCTGGCGGCGCACGACGAGCACGTACCCCCCGCTCGCATCGTCGAGCGCATACAGCCGCGCATCGAGATAATCGCCGCTGACTGGCCACAGGGGCGCCGTCAGCCCCAACCGCGCGGCCAGCGGAGGCGTGACGGCGGTCACTCGGCCCGCACTATCGAACGCCACTGGCCGTTCGCGCGCCTGCGCGTCGGCGCGCTGGGCCGCTGTAAGCACGCCAGCCAGCAGCAGGAGAATGCGCAGGAACAATCTGCTGAGATATCGCATAAGACGCGCGTCAGAGGAGGAGAGAAGAGTTCCGCAATAGTCTCGCGACTGGCGCGACTACAGGGTGAACTGAAGGCGCGTCATCACCAGCCGCCCGATATCCGGCACGCCGGCGAACATCGGTACGCGGTTGTTCAAGAGATTGGTGGCACTCAGCGAAAACAGGGCGCCGTTTGCCGCAGCGAGCGGCAGTCGCCAGGCAATCTGCGCATCCAGGAACATGGCGGTGGGCGGCTGACGGTACTGGTACGTACTCCCATCAGGGGCCTTGAGGTCCCTGCCCGTGATGAACACAGCAGAATTCACGCGAAAGGTGTTCTGGTAGCGGCCGCGCAGCTCCGTGGTGATGCCGTGCGGACTGTCGCTGTGCCGGAGCGCCAGGGATGCCTTGTGGTTGGGCGCGTTCAACGTGAGCGGCGGCTGTCCCGGTTCGATGTCGAACTCGGTGCGGCTCATCCACGAATAGGTGCCCGACGCAGACAGGTCTGGTGTCGCGGCGTACTCGAAGGCGACATCCGCGCCCGACAGGTAGATCGACTTGTCAATCGACTTGTACGTGAACGCAATATCGGAATTGGTCGTGACGCGGCTGTCCGGCACGACCGTTCCGAGCGGAATGCGCGCCAGGCTGCCCGCCACGGCGGCAGCGACGGCCGGTGCACTCGGGCCCAGCACCGGCGTCAGATGCGCTGCCAGGGCGGCGCCGAGCGTGGGGCCGTCGAGCAGGGCGTTCGGGGTGAAGTTCTGCGCGGCCGTGGTGAAGTTGTCCCGCCGTTCATACCAGAAATCCGTGGAGACGAACAGCTTCTGCCCAACGGCGCCCTTGTAGCCCAGCTCCAGGACGTTGGTGTACGAGGGCTTGAGCTTCTCCACGTCGACGACCGCCTCTGGCGTGGTGAACGAACCGTTCGTGATGTAGTTGAGCTTCGTACCCACGTTCGCCGCAGTCGCGTTGAACGTTCCGAGCCGTGCGATCGTTGCGTCGGCCGCGTTGGCCGGCAGTCCGCTGGCGAGCAGGGCGTTGCGCAGCCCACCGGCCAGTGCGACCTGAAGCGCGGCAGGGTAATAGCCCCCGGCGTTAGCGGGCACGAAGGTCGCCGACCCACCAGCGGATGCAGGGGTGAAGGGCGACCGCATGCAGAGCGATCCCACCCCACCCGCACAGTCGCGACGGAAATGCAATCCATCATAGACGCCGACGGCGCGCACGTTGTAGGGCAGCCCCCCGACGTTTGCTGCCTGGAGCAGGTCGAGGAAGAAGGTAAAGTTGGCCGGCGTGCTGTACGCGCGATTGAAGGTGAGCCGAACGCTCTGCTCCGGCGCCGGCTTGAACACGAGCGCAGCGCGCGGTGAAAAGAAGGTCCCCTCGAGGCGATTGTGACGATCGAGTCGCGCCGCGAGCAGCACGTCCCACTTCGGATCGAGATGTGACGTGCTCTGGGCGTAGCCGCCCACCTCGCTCGTGTTGTCGTCGTTCTCGTTCCGACCGTTGATCGTCCCCCCCGTACGGGGGTTCGTGAAGGTGTAGTCCATTCCATACACGAGGCTGTTACTCGACCCGAGATCGAACGAGTGCTGCGCCTGGGCCCCTACCACCCGCGACTGGTCCACGATGGGCTGGCCCGTGCGAAGGAGAAATGTCCCACCCAGGTCGTTGCTGTCCGCGTTCCCGGCATTGCTCAGGTTCGCGAACACCTGCGCAAACAGCCGCCCGCGACGCAACCGCGATTGGGCACTTTGCACCATCCAGTTACGAATTTGCGCCGCACCATTGGCTCCCGTGAGCTCCACTGTATTTATCGCGTTCGCGAGGCCGTAGGTGTTGATCCACTCGGTGTTCGGATCCATGCGCCAGTCGAGGCGCGCCTCGCCACCGTAGCGCTGGATGTCGAAATCGCGCCGGTTGGGCTGCCCCACACGTGCCCGCGGCGTATTCGGCGTATTCGGAAACACCCTCGGCTCCGCCGGGTCGAAGAACTGCCAGTCATTTCCACGCGTGTATTCGCCCGTGAGCTTGTAGGCGAGTGCATCGCTGATCACGCCGGCATTGCGGCCCGCCGCGCGGAGCACGGACCGTTCACCGCCATCCACCGTCAGCGTCGTACCGCGCGAGTCGAAGGGCGATTTCGTGATGATGTGCAACACACCGCTCGAACTGTTGGGGCCATACAGCGCCGCGGCGGGACCGAGGAGCACCTCAATCCGCTCGATGTCCTCGCTGGATGCGGTGAAGAGGAATGGCACATTCACGCGTAGTGACGGCACCGATGCAAACCGGTTGTCGATGAGCGTGAGCATCTGGCCGGAGAACACGTTGTTGAACCCGCGTGCCACGATGGCCGACTGCACCAGGCCGCCCTGCGCCACGTCCACCCCGGGCACCGAGCGAATGTTTTCCATCACGGTCAACGCCGGCCGCTCGGCCACGCGCTCCGCGCTCACCACACTGACTGATGCGGGCGCCTCGAGAACCTTCTCGGTGCGCCGGGACGCCGTCGTCGTCATGTCGTTCAACTGCGTCACGCTGGGCGACATTACCACGCGCAGCACCGCGTTCGATCCGGCTGCGACCACAACGGACTCTGACCGCGGCGCATAGCCGATGCGAGAGACGACGACCGTATAGCTGCCTGGCGCCAGCCGCTCCAGCCGAAACGCGCCGTCCTCACGGCCGCTTGTCCGCGCTACCACGCGGGCACCAGTCCGTGCCTCCACGCGCACACCATTCAGGGGAAGTTGATCCAGCGTGACGACGCTGCCTGCTACTGAACCGGTGCCAACAGGGCGACCGGGAGTCTCCTGGGCACCGGCGCCAATAGTCGCAATGAGCATCAGGGTTGCATAAGGCAATGTGCGCATGATCGAGTCTCGTGTGGGTGGGGGAACACGGAGGCGGGAGGTCATCTCGCGAGCACAGAATGCATCAGGGTACCGCTGTCCGACAGTCCGGCTGTCCGACCCGCTCGTCGCTGCGCGGCTGCTCGTCTGACAGCGGGTCGATCAGCATGACAGTCATGATCTTCACAACCGGGTCGCTTCGCCACGCGACCGGGTGGTGTAGCAAATGGCTGACAGACGTTCAATTGACCCGCTGTCAGACTGTCAGACTGTCAGACTGTCAGACTGTCAGACTGACCGACTACGGAAGGGCAGACGCGGTACGAATGATGGCATCGATACTCCGCTCTACGTCTGCGTCAGAAGTGGCCCACGAGATCACCGAAATGCGCATTGCCGTCCGGCCCTGCCATACCGTGATTCCCGCCCAGCACGTGCCCTCCGCCTGGATGGCCGCGATCACGCGCGCCGTGCGCTCCGCGTCGCCAAAGGCAACGAGCACCTGATTGAGCACCACTTCATTCAGGATCTCGAATCCGGCAGCCGACAACCCCTCCGCAAAGCGCC
>JACMOE010000232.1 GCA_014378185.1 Gemmatimonadaceae bacterium
CGCCGGATAGCCGCGAGTTCCACGTGCCGGCGGCCGGCAGCGCGAGGTCCACGGCGCCGCCCCCGGAACCGAATGTGGCGCCATGGGCCTCGGCGTACTGCGCGCGGGCCGCGGCAGCGCGGTGTACCACGTGGATGACGCCCACGAACGATGTGGCGCCGTAGGTCACCGGCGCAGGGCCGCGGAGTATTTCGATCCGCTCGATGTCCTGGAGGCTCAGCGAGGCGACCGCGGGATTGAAGGCCCCACCCCAGGGAATGCCGTCCACCACCAGCAGGAAGGCATCCATCTCACGCAGCCCCCAGATCTCGGGCACCGCGCTGGCGGGGCCTGCGTCGCCGCCGGGCGCGATGGATATGCCCGCCGCGAGCGCGAGGGCCTCTCGCAGCGTGGTCGCATTGCGGGCGCGAAGGTCGCTGCCCGTGATGACCTCGATCGACGCCGGCACGTCGTGGGGCGCCTCGGGAATCCGCGTGGCAACGACTTCCACCGGCGGAATAACGATGGGCACGCGCTCCTTGCCGGTTTGCGCCGCCAGTGGAGCGCGTGGGGCAAGGCAGACACCGGCGGTCAGGATCGCAACCCAGAGCGTGCGTTGGACATGCATCGTGCGGACAACTCCCGATGAACGTGCGGCGTGGTGCTCCCTGGATGCAAAGGTAGAGGGTAGCAGGATGCGACAGCAACCAAAGGTCGATCGGCTCAACCCCGGCGTCCCATTCGATTCGTTTGTCCAGCCACTTCGGCGCCTGTTCGGCTCATGTGTCCAATGACGGCGATATGACCTTTGGCGCCTCCCGCGCGTCGAATAAGACGGCGTTGTTGGCCGCTTCCTGCGCCCCCACCTTTTCTCTCCCGATATGCGACGCATTGCTTCCCTGCTGGCCCTCGTGGCGCTGACGGCGTGCAGCACGGACATCGACCAGAGCACGCGCCCCGACAACATTGCCGGCACGTACCATCTCGCGAGTCTCGGCGGCGCCCCCCTGCCCGCGCCCACCGTGGTCGACACGACTACGTTCCAGCTGGAGTCGGGTGGGCTCGTCATGACCGCCAACGGCATGTGGACGGAGGAGCTGGCCTTCACCACTCTCTCTCCCACCGGCGTCAAGCAGGCCACTACGTCGTCGGGCGCCGGCACCTGGGTGATTCTGCGCGATCAGGCATACATTGCATTCATGGACCGGCTCAACGCCTATTCGTTCTCGGGCGTGGGATCCGGCAACATGATCGTGCTGGAGACGACCGGCGGGCAGCGGATGGTGTACCGGCGCTGACCGGCCGGACCGCATCGACCACCTCCAGCCGGGAACAATCCAGCCGTCCCTGCGTTTGCCAAATGGCATCGTGATGGCGGTGCCTCGCACTTCGATGTGAAACGACGCGCTGATGATCTCGAACGACGAAGCGCACTGCCTGCAGATAGTACGAACCCACGCGCGCACCTTCGCGCTCGCGAGCCGCTTTCTCCCTGCCGAGAAGCGGAGTGCGGCGTTTGCGCTGTATGCGTTTTGCCGAGTGGCGGACGACCTGGTGGACGTGGGCCTTCGGGATCGGACGCGGGACGTCAGCGGTCAGCTCGCATCGTACCGTGAGCGGCTGGATGAGGCACTTGCCGGCCGATCATCGGACCCCGTGTTCCGTGGGCTCCAGCGCGCCGCGCAGCGCTACGAGGTCCCCGCCAGCGTCCTCCATGAGCTGCTCGACGGCGTCGCCCGCGACTGCACGCCCACGCGCTATGCCACCTGGTCCGAGCTGTCGCGTTATTGCGAGGGGGTGGCCAGCAGCGTGGGGGAGATGTGTACGTATGTCTTCGGTGTCGCTGGCGACGGCTCGATGCGCACGCGTGCCCTGGCACACGCGCGCACGCTCGGCGTTGCCATGCAGCTCACCAACATCCTGCGCGACGTGGGCGAGGACGCACGCATGGGGCGCTGCTACCTGCCGGACGAGGATCTGGCCCGTTTCGGGATGAACTGTGCGGAGGTGCTGTCTGGCGAGGCGTCCGCGAATGCGCGGTGGAAGCCCTTGATGCGGTTCGAGATCGCGCGTGCGCGCGCGTTGTACGACGAGGCCATGCCCGGCATCGGCCTGCTCGCGCCGGACGCTCGGCGCTGTGCGGCCGCCTGTGCCATAGGCTACGCCGGCATCCTGCGCGCCATCGAGATGAACGACTTCGATACGTTCACCATTCGCGCGCGCGTTGGCACGCTGTCGCGCGCGAGCGCGCTCTGGAGCGCGTGGCGGACACCCCTCTCCACGGTACCGTCGTACGGGCCCACGCGGCCGACGCGTGGTGACGACTCAGTGACGTGGGCGTGACGCCATCGCGCACGACGGCCGCGCGCGGTGCGAACGTGGCACTGGCGGGGCACGCCCTGTTGCTGGTCCTGTCCGGCATCGCGTTCGCAACGTTCCTCGCCCCGCCGTCGCCTGCGTGGCTGACGACGCCAGCCAACCAGCGCGTTGCCGCGCTGATGTTCACCTTCGGTGGACAGACCACCGTGGTGCTGGGCGCCCTCGCGGGGATCCTGCACGCCACCAGCCGGTTGGGCTGGCGACAGGCGGCGCTGATCTTCGTCGCGGCGTTCACCATCTCGCTCACCGCGGAGCTCGCAGGCACCACGACAGGCTATCCGTTCGGGCCATACTCGTACACCACGCAGCTTGGCTACCTCGTGGGCGGCCGAGTGCCGTTCAACATCCCCACGTCGTGGTTCTTCATGCTGTATGCGTCGCTTGCCATCTGCGGGCGCATCCTCGTGGTGAATGACAGCGCCATTACCAAGTGGCGCTGGGCGATCGTGGCGGCGTTCGTCCTCACGGCCTGGGACGTATCCATGGATCCCGCAATGGTCTCGACGACGCACTGGCTCTGGCATCTGCCCACGGCGAACGGGGCGACGCTCGTGCAGCGCGTGTTCCTGTCGAACCTGTTTTATGGAATGCCCCTCACAAACTGGCTGGGCTGGTTGCTCACGGGCTGCATCGTGGCGCGGGTGATGCTGGCCATCGTGCCACCGAGCCGTTGGGCGGCGGATGTGTCGCCGTCGCGACTGCCACTCGTGCTGTATGCGGTGAACGGGATATTCCCCATCCTCATCTGCGCCGGTCGCGGCATGTGGTACGCGGTGGCATTCGGGACCATCGCCATGGCCATTCCGCTGATGCTTGCGGTGCGGGCGCGCGCGTCGCACGGCGTCGGGTTTCGCGTGAATCGGGTGATGCCGGCCGCGCTCGAGCGCACGTAATGCGCATCGTCGTGATCGGCAGTGGATTCGGCGGGCTTGCCGCCGCGATCCGGCTGGTGCAGCAGGGGCACGAGGTGGTGATCGTCGAGAAGCGCGACAAGCCGGGTGGCCGCGCCTACGTGTACGAGCAGGATGGCTACACGTTCGACGGTGGGCCCACCATCATCACCGCTCCCTGGCTCATCCGCGAGTTGTTCGAACGGAGTGGCAAGCGCACCGAGGACTACGTGTCGCTCGTGCCCATCGACCCCTTCTACAATATCCGCTTCGAGGATGGCTCCGTGTTTCGCTACACGGGCCGGCGTGAGGAGGTCATCGATGAGGTGAAGCGCTTTGCCCCCGCGGATGTCGCAGGGTACCTGCGGTTCGCGGAGGCCACGGAGGCAATCTTCGCGGCGGGGATGGCGCTGATCGACACGCCGTTCGAGCGCGTGACGGACATGCTGCGCGTGGTGCCGGATCTGGTGCGCCTCCGCGCCGATCGGTCCGTCGCTGCGTTCGTCAATTCGTACATTCGCGATCCGCGCCTGCGGCAGGTGTTCAGCTTCCATCCGCTGCTGGTGGGCGGCAATCCGTTCCAGAGCTCGTCCATCTATGCGCTGATCCATACGCTCGAGCAACGCTGGGGCGTGTGGTTCGCGATGGGCGGCACGGGCGCGGTGATCCGGGCGCTCGTTCGGCTGTTCGAGGAGCTTGGCGGCACGATTCGCATGGACTGCGAGGTGGAGCAGATTCTCGTCGATGAGACCACACGCCGAGCCACGGGTGTACGGCTATCGGGCGGGGAGATCGTGGCTGCGGATGCAGTGGTGAGCAATGGCGACGTGGCGCAGACGTACATGCAGCTGGTGCCCGCGGCCGTGCGGCGGAAGAATACCGATCGCCGGATGGAGGGGCTCCGCTACTCGATGTCGCTGTTCGTGATCTACTTTGGCACCAACCGTCGCTATGACGACATCGCGCATCACGAGATCCTGATGGGTCCGCGGTACGAGGGGTTGCTGGACGATATCTTCCGCAAGAAGAAGTTGGCCGGTGATTTCTCGCTGTACCTCCACCGCCCCACCGCCACCGATCCGTCGCTCGCACCGCCGGGCTGTGACAGCTTCTACGTGCTGTCTCCCGTGCCGCACCTGGGTGGCGACACCGATTGGGGCGAAATGGCCGGTCCCTATCGCGACGCGATCGTCGCGTATCTCGAGGAACGGTACATGCCGGGCCTGTCGGCCTCCATCGTCACGGAGCGGGTGATTGACCCCCGGCATTTCCGCGACACGCTCAACAGCTACCTGGGCAGCGCGTTCTCCGTGGAACCAATTCTCACCCAGTCGGCTTGGTTCCGGCCACACAACAGGAGCGAGGACATCGACAATCTGTATTTTGCCGGTGCTGGAACCCATCCGGGAGCGGGCATGCCGGGAGTCCTGAGCTCCGGGAAAATAGTCGCCGAATTGATCGGTCAGTCAGGCTGACAGTCGGACTGACAGACTGGGTTCAATGTTCTCCCTCATTAGATTTCCCTCATGGATATCCAGATCACCACCAAGAAGAGCGAGGGCGTCGAGCGCCTGCTCGAGGTCTCCATCCCGCTCGCGACCGTCAATGCGGAGGAGGAGAAGCAGGCGCGGCGCTACGCCACGACCGTCCGCCTTCCGGGCTTCCGTCCTGGCAAGGCGCCAGCCGCCATGGTACGCAAGCGCTTCAAGGACGCCATCCGGCAGCAGGTCCTGGAGACGCTCGTCCAGGAAGCCTTCAAGGAAGTGATGGAACGCGAGAAGCTCGACGTCGCCGCGCAGCCGCACGTCCACGACGTGAAGTTCGATGACGGCGGTCCGCTCACCTTCGAGTTGCACCTCGAAGTGCGGCCCACCATCGAACTGAAGCGCACCGAGGGCTTTCGCGTCACTCGCAACGTCACCGTCGTGACGGACGAGACGGTGAATGAGCAGATCGAGAAGCTGCGAGACGACAAGGCGACGTGGACTCCCGTTGAGGAGCAGCCGCGAGAGGGCGACATGGTGAAGGTGCTGCTGTCCACACCGGAGGGTGCGGACGACGCGATGCCCGAGGGGCGGCCGTACGATCTCGTGCTGGGTGGCGGACAGGCCATTCCAGGCGTCGAGGAGCTCGTGATGGAGCTGACACCTGGCGAGACTAAGGAGCGCAGCGTCAAGTGGCCGGACGATTTTCCCGATGAGACGCAGCGTGGCGTGTCGAAGAACGTGCGCGTGATGCTTCAGGACGTGAAGCGCAAGTCCGCGCCGGCACTCGACGATGATTTCGCCCGCGAAGTTGGCGACTTCGATTCCCTGGCCGCCCTCCGGGCGGCTGTGCGAACAGACCTCGAGGATCACGCGACGCGCGACGCCGATGCACTGGTGCGGCAGACGCTGCTGGACAACGTCGCCGAGGCCAACCCGTTCGACGTGCCGCCCAGCTGGGTGACGCGAATGATCGACGCGTACATGAAGGCGTACCAGATTCCCGACGACCAGCGCGAGACCTTTGGCGCCGAGTTCGCGGCCGTGGCGGAAAAGCAGGTGCGTCGCGACATGCTGATCGACGCCATTTCCGAGCAGGAGAAGCTGACGGCCACGGAGAAGGATGTGGATGAGCGCGTGGCCAAGGTGGCCGAGCAGCGCAAGACGGATCCGGGCCAGGTGTATGCGTCGCTGCAGAAGGCGGGACGGCTGCCGGAGATCGAGCGCAGCATCACGGAGGAGAAGGTTTTCGAGTGGTTGACCGCACGCAACGACGTCACCAACGGTATCGCACAGTGAGTAATCCCATGGCCACGATCTATCCGCCCTATGTCATCGAGCGCTCCAGCCGGGGCGAGCGCACCTACGACATCTTCTCGCGGCTCCTGATGGACCGCATCGTTTTCCTCGGCACGCCGATCAACGACGACGTCGCGAACATCATCATCGCGCAGCTGCTCTTTCTCGAGGCGGACAATCCGGACCGCGACATCTTCGTGTACATCAACTCGCCGGGTGGCAGCGTGTCGGCTGGCCTCGCGATCTATGACACGATGCAGTACCTCAAGGCACCGGTAAACACCATCTGCATGGGCCTTGCGGCGAGTATGGGATCATTTCTTCTTGCCGCCGGCCGCAAGGGCAAGCGCAGCGCGCTGCCGCATTCGCGCATCATGATCCACCAGCCGTCCGGTGGCACGCAGGGTACGGCGGCGGACATCGAGATCCAGGCCAAGGAGATCCTGTTCCTGCGCCACCAGCTGAACACGATCTACAGCAAGCACACGGGTCGCCCGATCGAGCAGATCGAGCGCGACATGATCCGGGATTTCTTCATGTCGGCGGAGGAGGCGAAGGGGTATGGCCTCATCGACAACGTGATCAGCAACCGGGGTGACCTGGTGGATCCGCAGGTGATAGCGGCGCAGGCGGCTGGGGTGAAGTAGCGGGTCGCTCGCTGGACGGGGCGCTCGCTTGCGCTCGCTGGACGGGACGCTCGCTTGCGCTCGCTGGACGGGGCGCTCGCTTGCGCTCGCTGGACGGGGCGCTCGCTTGCGCTCGCTGGACGGGTCGCATCGGCGCTACGCGCCTTGCTTGACGGCAGGCC
>JACMOE010000233.1 GCA_014378185.1 Gemmatimonadaceae bacterium
GCTGCTGGCGGCTGAGTAATGCCGCATAGCGCCCGCCCGCCAGGATGAGCACGTCGTGCGTGCCCTCTTCCACCACGCGCCCTTCGTCGAGCACGATGATCCAGCTGGCGTCGCGCACGGCACTCACCCGATGCGACGCGATCACCGCGGTGCGGCCGGACACGGCACCGCGCAACCCGCGCAATATCTCCGCTTCGGTGTGCGTATCCACGGCGGACAGCGCGTCGTCGAGGAGCACAATGCTCGGCCGCCGCGCCAGCGCGCGCGCCAGGGCGAGCCGCTGCCGCTGCCCGCCGCTCAGGTTGATGCCTCGCTCGCCGAGCGTCGTACCGTAACCGTGCGGGAAGGCGAGCACTGTCTCGTCGAGCTGCGCTACCTCGGCTGCCCACACGTGTGGTGCTGCCTCCGCGGCGCCAGAGGCTCGAGACTGAAGTGCATCGGTCTCATCCTCCGTGGCGTGATCCACGAAGGCGTGCGACGCGTCGCCGTACGCCAGGTTCGAGGCAATCGTGTCGCTGAAGAGAAAGCTCTCCTGCGTGACGTATCCGATCTGCGCGCGCAGCGCGTCCAGCGACAGCTCACGCAGCGGAATGCCGTCCATCAGGATGTCGCCTTCCTGTGGATCGCCGAGGCGGGGAATGAGGTCGATGAGCGCGCTCTTGCCGCTACCGGTTGCGCCCACCACCGCGAGCGTGCCGCCCGTGGGCACGGTGAACGACAGGTGTCGCAGCACCCATCGCGGCTCGGTGCCCTCCGGCGCGGGGTAGTGAAAGCCCACGTTCCGGAACGTGATGGAGCGGCCTCCATGCGCCGGCGGAAGCGGACGCGGTCGCTCGGGCGACGCGATCGCCGGCGTGGCATCGAGGATGTCGAGCAGCCGCGACATTGACGCCGCACCCCGCTGGAACAGGTTGATCACCCAGCCGAGGGCGATCATGGGCCACGTGAGGCTGGTGAGGTAGAACCCGAAGGCCACGAAGGCGCCCACGCTGATGGTGCCGCGCACCACGAGCCTGCCGCCCGCGCCGAGCACGATGGCGACGCTGAGGCCTGCGAGCAGGCCGAACATCGGGCTCATCACGCCATACAGGCGGGCGAGCGCCATGTTCCGCTCGACGTACGTCTCGTTGAGCGCCGCGAAGCGCGCGACCTCCGCCTGCTCCTGCCGGTAGGCTCTTACCACGCGGACTCCCGCGAAGTTTTCCTGCGCGTGCGTGGTGAGCGTGCTGAAATGCTCCTGCACGGCCTCGAAGCGCCGGTGAATCGCGCCGCCCATCCGGATCATGATCACGGGCAGGAGCACCATCGGGATCAGGGAGAGCCCGGTGAGTCGCGCGTCGATGCGGAGCATGAATACGAGTGCGAACGCGGCCCCGAAGATGGTATTCGTGAGGTACATGATTGCCGGGCCGGTGGCCATTCGCACGGCGCCCAGGTCGTTGGTGAGCCGGGCCATGAGGTCGCCCGTGCGCATCCGCGCGAAATACCCCTGGTCGAGTGTGCCGAGGTGCGCGAACAACGCCTGGCGAAGGTCGTACTCGATGTAGCGGCTCAAGCCGTTGAGTACCTCACGCATCCAGTAACGGAGCGCGCCGCCGATGAGCGCCACGGCGATGATGCCCGCCGATACCGTCACGACGCGGCGCACGGGTGCCGCGGCCAGCAGGGAATCGATACCGGCTCGAAGCAACCAGGGCACCACGGCGCCGATGGCCGATGAGATCACCACCAGCAGCAGGCCCGTGACAAGCATGCGCCGGTACGGCCGGTAGTAGGGAACGAGGCGCCGAAGGGCGGCCAGTGCTGGCAGGTTTCTTGCCACCTTACCGTAACTCTGCGATTAGGTCAAGTTGTTGTGGCACAGCAATTTCGCACCTCACACCCGCACGTCCGCACCACATATCAGGAGGCACGTTCATGACCAATTATATCCGCAGGTTCGGCGCTCCGCTGGCACTGGGCACCGCGCTGGCGTTCTCCGCCTGCAGCGTTTCCGAGAAGAAGGCCGACACCACGTTGGCGACTGACCCGGCGCTCAAGAAGGATCTTGCGCTGGCCAATCGTGACACCGCGGCGCAGCCCGCACTGAAGGACGTCCCGGTCGCTGCCGCCGCACCGGCTCCTGCGCCGCCGGCACCCCGCACCACGACGCCAGCCGTGTCGCGGCCGAACACGCCCCCTGCCAGGACGACGCCGACCCGCACCGCGCCGGCGCCGAAGACCAGAACGACTGCGTCCGGCAATACTGTCACGAAGAATCCCTCCGGCTCGACGGGTACGAGTGCTGGCGGATCGGTTGGCGTCATTGCCTCGGGGACGTCGTTGAGCCTTCGCTCCAACGCACGCGTCTGCACCAACACCTACACGGCCGGCCAGACCTTCACGGCTACCGTCGCCAACGGCGTCACCGGTTCCAACGGTGCCTCCATTCCGGCCGGTGCCACGGTGTCGCTCGAAGTCACGAGCCTCAAGCGCAGCGAGAATGCCACGGACAAGATCGTGATGGAGTTTGCCGTTCGCTCCGTGACGTTCGGTGGACGCACGTATCCGGTGAGCGCGTCGGTTGCGGATGCGCAGATCGACCGCGTGCGCAATGAGCCGAAGAGCAAGGACGTGCAGAAGGTGGTGGGCGGCGCGATCGTCGGCGCCATCGCTGGCCAGATCCTTGGCAAGAGCACCAAGTCCACCATCATCGGTGCCGGTGCGGGCGCGGCGGCTGGTGCCGGCGTGGCCGTGGGCACGGCGAACTACGAGGGCTGCGTGCCGGATGGCGGCAACATCTCCGTGACGCTGAATGGACCGCTCCAGGTGAAGATCAGCTGACGGCGCGCGGGGCACCGCTGGTGCCCCGCCCCTCACCTCTCCCAACGGTTTGACGATCCGCCGTGCATACAGGGTGGCGCCCCGAATATCCGGGCAGCTTCAGCCACCCAGATTTCGAGGTCTTCTCGTATGCGCGAGATCGTCCAACACACGGTGCTGCATGCCGTTGCCCGGCTCGACCATGCGGGCGACGTCTTGCCGGCGGAGGGCTGAGTCACGACAGCGCCCGCGCGGCTCGAGCTGATGGTCAGCTCCCCTCCCCCTGACGCGCCCACCGCGGACGACCGGGCTGCCGCTCGCAAGCGCGATGCCGCCCTCGTGACACGCGTGCGTGCCGGCGACGAACGGGCCTTCGATGGCCTCGTCCACGCGTACATGCGCCAGGCCTTCCAGTTGGCCTACCGCGTGGTGGGACATCGGGAAGACGCGGAAGATCTCGTGCAGGAGGCGTTTCTCGCGGCGCATCAGTATCTCGATTCGTACGACGTCGAACGCCCGTTCGGGCCATGGCTCATGCGCATCGTGCTGAACCGCGGGGCCAACCTGCGGCGCTCGCGGACGCGACGCGAAACGGAGCCGGAAGTGGACGCGGTGAGTCCCGCGCCCTCCGCGCTCGAGGAAAGTGAACGAACCGAAGCACGCGTGATGCTCACGCGCGCAATGGCCACGCTGTCGGAACGGCAGCGCATGATCGTCACGCTGTTCGATGTGGACGACAGGACGAGCACCGAAATCGGCGAGATGCTGGATCTCTCACCGGGCACGGTGCGGTGGCACCTACACGAGGCGCGACGCACGCTGCGCGGCGCACTCTCCAGTTTCTTCAAGGGCGACGCATGAGACACACGAAACTACTGGGCGCAGGCGCCTTCGGACCCGAGCCGGCACCCGACCCCGCACTCGGCGCACTGCTGCGCGACGTCGTCGGCGACGCGCCCGGCCACGCGGTGGACTGGACGGCACTCGCGGCTCGCATTGGATCGCGCGTGGGCGCGCAAGCGACGACTCCCTGGTGGAGCTACGCGGCGCAGTGGGAACGACGCATGATTCCGCTGGGGCCCGCCGCGGGCATCGTTGCGTCGGCGGCACTGTGGAACAGCACAGCCACACCGACTCCCACGTCGATTGCGTCCGCGTCGGCGTTCACCACGGAAGTGGCGAGTGGCGCACCGGCCGACGACGCCGCGTCGCAGTTTGCGCGCACCATCACCAATGCGGTGGATCTCGCCGCCGGAGTGCCCGAATGACGCCGAGTCGCGTGCGCGCGGGCCTCGTGATTGCGCTGGTGGTCGTCGCGAGTGCGCTGGCCGGTGCGGCAGTGGATCGCGTGATCGGACAACGGATGGCGCATCGCCGGCCGCCGTGGGGGCAGGGCGGGCCAGGGCGCGGATCGCCGCAGCAGGACGCCCGCCGGCGCAGCGACATGCTGGATCGCATGACGAAGGAGCTGGAGCTGAGCACCACGCAGCGCGCGGGCATCGATTCCGTGATGCAGCGGTCGGATTCCTCCCTGCGCGCCATCCGCACCGAGATGCAGCCTCGCCTGAAGCAGGTGTTCCAGGGTTCGCGCGTGGAGATCGAGGCGCGGCTCGACTCGGCTCAGCGGATCAACTTCGCGAAGTCGAATCCGCCGGGCGGCAGGGGTCAGCGAAGGCCGTAATCCAACGAACTCGGTACTTGGTACTCGGTACGGGTACCTGCGTACGGTGTACATGTACCGAGTACGTTGTACCAGGTACCAGGTACCGGGTACCGGGTACAACGTACCCATGTACATGTACCAAGTACCTGTACCAGGTACCCGTACCAAGTACCAAGTACCTGTACGGAGTACCATGTACTGGTTTGATGTACCGGTGTCCTCAGTATCCGATTGGTTTCCCCGCCGACCGCGGATCGCTGACCCCTTCGAACCCCCCGCGCACGCGCATGATCGCGTTCACCAACCCGATTCCGCGCCCCATCGCAACACCATATCCCATTGCCCGCAGTGAATCGGCCACCGCCGGCGTGATGGCATCCCGCTCGAAGTACAGCGAATCGGGCAACGCCTGATGGTGTACTCGCGGCGCACTCATCGCATCGGCCAGCGTCATGCGATAGTCAAGCACATTCAGGATCACCTCCGACGTACTCGTGATGATCCGTGGCCCCCCGCGGCTTCCCACCACGAGCAGCAGCGCTCCCTCGCGATCCAGCACGATTGTCGGCGACATCGCGCTCAGCATCCGCTTGCCCGGCTGAATCGCATTCGCCTCGCCCTGCACCAGCCCGAACATGTTCGGCTTGCCTGGCTGCGCGGCAAAGTCGTCCATCTCGTCGTTCAGGAAGAATCCGGCCGACGCCACGTAAACCCCCGAGCCATACAGGTTGTTCAGCGTCGTCGTCGTCGCCACCGCGTTGCCCTTGTCGTCCACCACGGAGTAGTGCGTCGTCTCCATGCCGTCGCGGATCGCGGTGTTGAGCGTTGACGTCGGCGTCGCGCGCATGCTGCCGATCGTCGCACGCAACCGCGCCGCATACGCCTTGTCGGTGAGTTGCGCGATGGGAACCTTCACGAACGCAGGATCGGCAAGCTTCTCGTTGCGATCGACGAATGCGCGCTGATACGCCGAGCCAAGCACGTGGGCCCATCCGGCGCTGCCGTATGCCGGGAGCGACGCATATCCCTCGAGGATGTTCAGTGTTTCCGTGATCGTCACGCCACCCGACGACGAGGGCGGCATCGTGAGCAGGGAATACCCGCGATACGTCGAGCGCACGGGCTCGCGCCACACGGGCTGATACGCCGCAAGGTCGGCCATCGTGATGATGCCGCCCGCACCCCGCAGCTCGCTCGTCCACGCCTCGGCGATGGCACCTTCGTAAAACGCGCTGCGACCCCTGGCCGCAATCGCGCGAAGCGTCCGGGCCAGCGCGGGCTGCTTCAGCCGTGTGCCGGCGGCGAGCGGCGCACCGTTCGGAAGAAATACCGCGCTCCCCCTGAACTCCGCGATGAGCTTCGCGTTCGACCTGAATGAATTGGCCAGCGCACTGTCCACGATGAAGCCGTCCTCCGCATACCGAATGGCCGGTATCATCACTTCGGCCAGCGACATCGTGCCGTACTTCGCCAGCGCCGCCGTGAGTCCCGCCACCGCACCGGGAACGCCCGACGCCGTTGGGCCCACCACGCTGCGGTCCGTGAGATTGCCATTCGCGTCGAGGTACATGTCGCGCGTCGCGGCCAGCGGCGCCATCTCGCGATAGTCCAGCGCGGCGACACGTCCGTCCGCCAGGTGGATGACCATGTAGCCGCCCCCGCCGATATTGCCGGCCTCGGGATACGCCACGGCAATCGCGAAGCCGACAGCGACCGCCGCATCCACGGCATTGCCGCCGCGCTTGAGGATCTCCACGCCGGCCGCGCTGCCGAGCGGCGCATCACTCGCCACCATGGCGTGCGCTCCGAACACCGGCACTCGCCCCGCCTTGTGTCGCCACGCGGCGGGGAACACAGCACCCACGCGGTCCGCCGCTGGTACATAGCTGCCATCTGTCGCGAGTGCCGTGGGCGTTCCGACATCCGTCGCGCCGTGCACAGGCGTAGGAACGGGCGACCCGGAATGACAGGCGCCAACCAGAAGCATGCCGAGCGCGAGAGTGCGTGATGAGTTCATGGATCGAGTTCGTGAGGAAATCCCGAAATGGTGACCGTGCCTTGTCACCAGGAAAGGTTCACCCGGCCACGAACAAATCAAGCGCCAAGAATAAGGATTCGCGTGGATCCGCATGATTCGCGTGGATTCGCGTGCACCACGTCCAACGTCGCTTTTCCGCCCGCCCTACGTCGGCTGTGGTCCGCTCTACCCACCCAACCCGATCCGCCCCATGATCCGCGTGCCATGCATCCGCACCGTCGAATCATCGCCGGGGTTCAGGCCGTCCTTCTGGTGCACCGACGTCGTTACATCCTGCACGACATCCACCGACATCCTCGGCGAAAAGGAATATCCGAATCCGTACCCGAACGCGAAGGAGAAATCCGTGTCGCCGTTGAGCGGAGGCAGCTTCACCGGCGTGCCCCGCGTGCGGAAGTTGGAGTAGTTCGTCGCGCCTGCGCTCAGCTCCAGGA
>JACMOE010000234.1 GCA_014378185.1 Gemmatimonadaceae bacterium
AACCCTACACGAGCCCCAGCGACGGGGCCGCCGCTGGCATTCAGCACGCGCCCGAACACGCGAGCGGTGCCCTTCCGTACCACCGGGGCAGCACCCGTATCGGTCGACGCGATTTTCGGAAGCGCGGCAACGCTCATGCTTCGAAGCGCCAGCACACCTTCGCTCTGCGACACCGGCACTTCCGCCGTCACGCCGCCGTCCTTCCGCTGTGCCTGCAACTTGCCCTCGTATGTGCTCGGCAACCCGCAGAGCTTGTACGTGCCGTCCGGCGCCACGACCGTTTCGCGGACGCGGGGCGTCTTCTTGATCCGGAGATTCGCCGGCAAGCCAGGAATGTCAGCGTCATACCAGACGATCGACACCCGCGCACCCACCGCAGGTTCGTCCGTGTCAGGTTCGCGCACGCGCCCAACGAGTGCGCCCGGACCGAGCGTGCGGCGCGCCGCTGGACAGAACAGGGCGGTGAGGTACTCGGCACTCGGGACCGCGATCTGCGTGCGCGTGACCGAATTGACATCGAACGCCATGGGAGCAGATACGAGCGTGATGCCGAGCGTGTCGAGCATGGGATGGTCGACGATGAGCCGATAACTACCCGGCTTGATGCTGTCGATGAGAAAGCGGCCGAGGGAGTCCGTGGCGCCAATGCGCCCGGTGCCTTCCACCTGGACGAGTGCCCCCACGAGAGGTTCGCCATGCACGCTGTCCGTGGCGACACCCTGCAGGTAACCGGGTTTCGGCGCGTCCGGTGCAGCAGCGGCCTTTGCCGCCGGCTGCTTGACGGGCACCGGTGTCTTGAGCGGGGCCTTGGGGCGCTGGGTCAATTGCGCCCCCGCCGGCACGCTTGCCAGGAGGACGCCGCACAGCGGCAGGAAGTGTCGAAGCAGACGCATGGGCTGGAATATAGGGGCTGCGATGTCTCGCTCTACCCGCCAACCCGTCCGGCGGGTCCGTTCACGGACATTCACGATCTTTCACAGGGTCGCTCCACGGCGCGGCGTGCTTTCTGCCTCACCTTGTGACCATCACTTTCACGGAGTCGGCCATGGGCGGGAAACCAAGCAACAACATGCAGAGCGATCGTCCCGAATCAGGTGGCGCGGACAAGGACATGCAGCACGAGAAGTCCGGACTGCTCGAGCGGGAAAAGGAGAAGTTCGCCGAGGAACAGGTGGAGAAGCGCGCGGATGCGCCCGAGCAGCAGTCGGAGCATCACGAGCCCTTTTCCGTAGGCACCCCACGCAATCCCGACCCACGCAACAAGTAGTCGACCGGGTGCGCCGGCACGTCGGGCCAGGGAGCCGGGCGTGAGCGCCGCTAGAATCGCCGCTTCTTCGGAGGCTCCGGCGGGCGCGCCGCGGAAAATCCGGTGAAATGCCCCGTGTGGCGATAGGTCTGCGTATGCCGGAAGTCATCCTCGCCGTCCAGTGGGGCGTCCTCGAGATCGCTCAGCCTGGATACGTTGATGCTGATCGTACCGTCCTTCGCCACCGGATTGTACATGTTTGCGAACTTCATCCCCACCATGATCTCGTCCGACTTGTAGCTCGACCGCGCATGCACGGTTTGCGCGAAGGTCTCGTCGATGCCGCTGATGAGGATGAGAAACTCGGTGTCCATGCGCACGAGGTCGTCGTGCGTGAGGCCGAACATCGGGCTCGATTCGTCGATCGGATGCACGACCGTCCAGCTCAATGGAAAGAACATCACCTTGGTGCGCTCCAACTTGAGCTGCGTGTACTGTCGGCCCTTGCCGTCGATCCGGGTGAACTGGACCTTGGCCTCGAGTTCCATCAACTGGTTACTGCGCGCGTTCGTGATGCGGAACATGAAGCCGGACTTGCCCTGGTAGGGCGCGATCACCGCGAAGTCGCTGAAGAGCAGGGCCGCCGTAGGGCGGGCGAACCGTGCGAATACCAGCCCGGTGAGCAGCGCCACCGCCAGGATGCTGACGATCGACTCGACCGTCACCAACCAGTTCGCGGCCGCGCTCGCGGGAAAGATGTTGCCGTAGCCGATGGTCGCGTATGTCTCCACGCTGAAGAAGAACGCGCGCAGAAAGCGCCCCCCGAGCCGCTCTGGCCCCAGCCCTCCCAGCGCCTCCGTCCCGCACAGCAGGTAGAGCACGGCAAAGAGGGCGTTCATGGCCGCGTACACCAGGGTGACGATGCCAAGAAATCTCGGCCACGAGATCGTCAGCATCGCATGGTAGCCATTCAGGTACGACAGCGGTGCGAATCCTTCGCGGCGCGCGGTGAATCGCCCGTCCCGCTCGATGAGTCGGCGCTCGTTGGCACCGCCCACGATGGAACCGAAGCCGAGATCCCTGGGCTCGTCGCCCACGGCTACGACCGGCCTGGAATCGATCAGCAGCGGCTCGCTGGGTATTGCATCATCGTCGCTCACGCGCAAGAAGCTATCGACTGACGCGCGCCCGTCAAACGCTCCGCGCGGAAGCACGTCGTGGCGCGCGTCGTTGGCGCTCCTCGTGCCCGCCACTCCGATTGCCGACATGCCACCTCGTACGACCTGCATCCCGGCCCGCACTCGACCTCGAACCGGCGCACGATCCGGGGGCCATCAGAGTCGTCAGGCCACTGACTTCCGGTGGGCACGCCAGTAGACAAGCCCGCCAAGCAGGATGAATCCCAGCGCTCCCCCGACGACCTTCGTCTCGAACAGCAGTGGTCGCGTCTCGTCGGGCGGTGGCACCATGGCAACGCCCATGGCGAACAGCGTCACGAGCAGCCCGCTCACACCAACCAGCGTGGCGCCAACCGGGCCGCCTGGTACCCGAACGGTGTCCGCCGGAGCCTCCGTGCGCCGGTGCAACAGGAAGGAAATGAACAGGTAGACGTACGGGATGAAGTAGATGAGCAACTGTGTGTCGAGCAGGATCAGGTACGCCTTCTCCACCGTCGTGCCCTTGCCGAGCAGGCTCACGAGCAGGAAGACCGTGGCCAGCGCCGCCTGCACCAGAATGGCGACATACGGGGTCTTCCACTTCGGATGCACTCGACCAAAGGCGGGGGGAAAGTACCGGTCGAGACCGATGACGAATGCCACGCGAGCGGGCCCGGTCAGCCATGCACCCACGCCACCGATATTTCCCACGGTGTAGGCCAGCGCACAGAACGGTGCCAGCCACCAGAGCGCAGGACTGATGGCCCGCGCGCCGGCGGTGGTCGCCTGGAGAAAGCCCGAGACGATGTTGATCTCGCCCACAGGCATGAGCCGCAGCAGGGCGCCGGTGCCAAGGATGTAAACGAGGGCAATGAGCGGCGCGGAGATCAGGATTGCACGGGGGAGTGTCCGGCGCGGCTCGCGCACCTCACCGCCCATCGCGCTCGACAGCTCCAGTCCCGCAAAGGCAAACGCGATGGACGCCCACAGGTTGAGTCCCGACAGGTGCCCGAGGTCCGGCACGATATTCTGGCGCGTGATCGGATTGGCCGACGGATGCCCACTCAACATGGAGACCGCACCGAGCACGATGAGGACGACGCCGGGTATGTACGTACCGATGCCACCGACATTCTGCAGCCACTTCCCGGTGCCCGCGCCAACGATGTTCAGGAACACGGCGAGCCACAGGCAGATGAGCGTGGCCGTGAGGACGTACGTCCAGTCGCTCGCGATCGGACTGTCCCCCTTGCCCACCACGAACGTGGCGATCACCGCGGTGGATATGAGCAGGTTGGGATAGTACAGCACATTGTTGATCCAGTAGCACCAGCCACAGAGGTATCCATGCCGCTCGCCGAGTGCCCGCTTGGTCCATTGGTAGATGCCGCCTTCCTCGGGAAAACGCGACGCGAGTTCCGTGACGACGAGGCCCTGCGGCACGAAAAAGAAGAGCCCGGCGAGCATCCACAGCACCAGCGCGCTTGGTCCCGCCTTCGCCGCCGTCGCAAGCCACCGCAGGCCAACCACGGCGACGAGGTTGAACAGCACCAGGTCTCGCAGTCCGAGCGTCCGCTGCAGCGTCGCCTCGTGCCCGTCGCCATCAGCAGGCACCCTGGATTCCGTCATCACCACTCCACCGTGAAATGAAAGATCGTGACCGGACGCGCTACAGCCGAAGGAGATAACTGGCCTTCACGAAGAAGGCATCGTCGGTACGTTTGTAGCCGTTGAACCGGAAGCTCGATGGAAACTCGAACGGCTGCGCGGCAAGTCGTGTATCCGCATACCCCGCCCCGTACCCCAGAAAGACGACTGTTCCCGGATCGGGCTGGTAGGAGAAGAGAAAATCGCCGCGAAAGGCGGTAAACGTGCTCCGGGCGGCCAGTCGGCCGTTGACGAGCAGCGGCAGTCCCGTACGTCCTTCGTCGCGAAGTGCATCGCGATGGAAGGAATCGTATTCACCTACCAGTCGCACGAACACCGGCCGCGCCAGCTGGTATTCCAGCTTCATTCGCGGAATCCGGTTGTTGGCAACGATGCTCCCATCAGACCGCCGGTTGTAGCTCTGCAGGTTGTACGTCGCATTCATACGGAGCTTGTCCGTGGGGCGCACGGTGAGTCCGTAACTCGCGATGATGATGTTGGACGACGCCCACTCGTAGAAATTCTCGTCGCGGCCCCAGAGGTAGAAGGCCGTCGCGGCCACGCGCGCACCGGGGGGCGTGCCAGCGGAAAGGTACGCCTCGCTGTTCGGAATCCGCGCCGTCCCCGGAAAGGGGAGTGTGTCGCCTGTCGCGCCGAGCACGCGATAGTTCGCATAGAGCCCCGGGTCGAAGCCGAAGCTCTCGACAAAATAGCCGATGCCTGCGTTCCACCCGCCCCGCATCGTCGCATTCAGGTTGAAGTGCAGCTTCTTCTCGATCGCGTCGTCCTGATGCACGAAGCTCTGGTAGCGCCACGTGGCGAGGTACGCCGGATTGAACGTCACCGCTTCGAACAGGGCACCCGGCTCACCGAACGCCGTATACCGTTGGTCGAGTGCCGCGTTCACCACGCCCGGCCGGTTGATGTACCCGCTCTGCGTGATGAAGTCCTCGTGCACACCCTCCAGCGCGTAGGTGAACGCGACATGCTTGCCGTTGCGGTTGATGGCGGCAGCCCAGAGTGGTGCGCTCAATCGCATCGTTCCCTGCCGCGTGACGCTCTGCGCATACTGCCCCTTGAAGCTGTAGCTGCCCCCGAACAGGTAGCTGCCATCGATGTCGGCCACGCGATTGTAGTTGCCTCCGTCCACCCGGTCCGTGTAGGCGACGCCGAGCTTCGACGACGCGCCAACGTCTCCCTGCACGCGTAACAGGTTGACGACAGGATGATCCTTCCCCGACAGCGAAGCGGTGGCATCGTCCACGGCACTCAGGAAGGCGATGTTGGTGCCCGATACCTTCCCCGAGAGTTTCACCGCACCCACCGGCTTGACGATGCGCCGGGTGTAGATCAACGAATGGGGAGTGGCGAACTGCTCGGTGCCTTCGAGAAAGAAGGGTCGCTTTTCGGCAAAGAACAGTGCCTGCCGGGGATCGAAGCTGAACTGGCCCGCATCGGATTCGATCTGCGAGAAGTCCGGGTTGACCGTGCCGTTGAGGGTGATGTTGTTGGTGACGCCCCACCGAGCATTGCCGCCCACCTCCGGCCGCCCGGCGTCGTATCGCCAGCTGCCAGCGACGCCCGTCGAAGGGCCCAGACCCACGGTCCGCTGCGTGATCTCGGGATTGACGTCCACCACCAGTCCGCGCTGCAACGCCGTCAACCCCTCCAGCGTCCCGGACTGGGCAAGGAAGGACAGGCCGGCGCGCAGCGCCGGTGTCCAGCTATCCTCACGACCGGAGTGCTGTACCACGCGCACCACATTGAGGTCCCACGTCTGCACATCCGCTGACTGGTACTTGAGGCTCTTGAAGGGAACGCGCACCTCCACGACATACCCGTTCGGCGACAGCATGCCCTTTGACTGGAACACATAATCCGTGCTGAGATCGGTCGGGTCACGTGCCAGCGTCAACCCCGCAAATCCGCTCGACCGGCTCTGGTTCGATTCGACGATCGTGCCATCCGCCTGCACCCCGAATGGATTGACGGCGAACACCGTGGCCTGCCGGCCGTCGTGGAATGTGCCGAGCAGGATCTGGACGTTGTCGTCCGACGCGATCTTGTCCCGGTCCGCGAGGGTGGCAGTGGGCCGTCCGTGCCGCTCGAACGCGCGAATGCCGAAATGGATTGCGGTCGCCGAGTACCACACCAGCACTTCGGTGGAATCATCTGCGGGCCCGCCGTCGTTCGGTGAGAACTGGCTGAAACCGGTGAGCAGCGCGGCCTGTGCCCATTGCGGCTCGTCAAGCCGACCGTCGACGACGACGCCTGCGTCGTCCAATCGCGGCGGTCGCACATGCACCTCCCTGGCTCGACCGTTGTAGGTGGCCTGGGGCGCTGGCCGCTGCGTGGGCGATGGCGCTTGCGCCCGGACCGCCGGCGCAGCTGTCGCGAGGAGGACGAGCAGGATGACAATCATCGGCCAGGGGCGACGCATCAGCGTACAATATTGCATACAGAAAATCCGCGCCAGTGTGACGCGTCCGCGGCCGTCCACCCACCAGAACGACACAGCGCCCGGTGCTGTATCGCACCGGGCGCCGCTGGGTGTCGCATCACTTCTTCGGGGTGATGGCAAAGTCGCTGATATGGACATCGAGATTGTGGTTCACGCGCAACCCCACGAATCCATCCGTGCTCCCCACGTGCGCGCCTTCCAGTGCGTGCACCTGCACCCCGTTCACCTTGAGGCGAATCGAATCGGGACGGGTGGCATCGATGCTCAGGGTGTTGGTCGCCACTCCCTTCGCATCGGCCTTGTGCGCGGCTGCGCTCTCCGTCCACCCAATGATCTTGCGCACGTCCGAGCCGGCGCGGCGGTTCACGAGAAACTTGCCGTCCCCACGGACGAGGAAATAGACATAGCTCTGACCTGCCCCGTCCAGCTTTTCACCCTGCCACAGGATGCCGTACGCTTCGGGGTGCGAAGGATTCCTGGTCTGCTGGAATGTTGCGCTGGCACTGAAGGGGCCCTTGGCCCTGTACTTGTCCGACCAGTAGATGGCCGCCGGACCGGACGTCACGTGAAAACCCGTGCCCATGGTGATGAACTTCGCGGCCGAGATCCTGTGTTCTGGATCGTCCGTGCGTCCCATCCATCCCGCGGGCAACGGAGCGCCCACGACCTTCTTGTCGGGATCGTGCTTCATCGCGCTCTTCTGTGCCGCCAGCGGAGCGGCGACAGCGATGAGCAATGACAGGGTGGCAATAGCTTGACGGGGCATTGGAACACTCTCCATGAGGGGTATGAATTGCGTCGTCAGTTCGCCGATGCCGCCGCCACTTCGCCAATCTGGGGCAAGTGCCGTTGCTCGTGCAGTCCGACAAACAGGATCCATTCGTACAGGTTGATCTCGCCCACCACCGGATGGGGATGCATGATCAACCCAAGGGCCAATCCGTCCGCGTCGGCGATAGCGGACCGGAGCATCGCGCGCGATTCTGCAAGCAGCCGCAGGGCATCCTCCGCCGACGGCACGCCCTGTGGAGTGACACCGACAGGCGCGTCGATACGGCGCATGCGATCGACGATGCCGCACCGGACATGCATTCCAAGCAGCGGGCTGGCGGCTGG
>JACMOE010000235.1 GCA_014378185.1 Gemmatimonadaceae bacterium
CAACGATGTCGCCGGCTCGGCCACTTTTCAACAGGAGGTCTCCGATACAGCGCAGGACGACGTCGCCGGCAGGGTGGCCGTAGGTGTCGTTCACCGTCTTGAAGTGATCGAGGTCGATGGCCAGCAGCGCCAACTCGCCGCCGCCGCGGGCGGTGCGCGCCACTTCACGCGTGAGCGCCTGGTCGAACCCTCGGCGGTTGAGGCAGCCCGTCAGCGAGTCGGTCATCACCAGGCTCGACAACTGCGTCCGCACGCCGTTGTACGCAATGCCCACGCGGGTAATGGCATCCATCCGCCGATCCGCACCTGTGTCATACTCGCGACTGAAGTCTCCCTGCTCGGCCTGCTCGAACAATTCCACGATCACCCGAAGACGACGACGGATGTCATCCGCCTGGAACACAATGAATACGAGGCCTGCCGAGCAGATGGCCAGGGTCCACAGTTCGTCCGCCACGCCGATGGGAAGTCGGCGAGCGACGGCGGATGCAATGAGCAGGGGATACCCCAGCAATCCAGCAATCACGACGCGTCGCGTTTGCAGGCGACCGAAACAGAAGCTGGCCACGTGCACCACAACGATGGTGCCGAGCAGGGCGCGCTCGTAGTGATGCGGCGTCGTGGAGATGACGGTGAGGGCATAGACGAAGCACAGGTCGGCGAAGAGGACGGCCGTCACGAGCGAGGAAGGCGCGCGTTTGCGCCCCTTCGGCCACCTGCTCATCGTGAGGACTGCGACCATGTAGATGCCCAGTAGACCAAGCAGGCCGGCACCGGCGTGCGTGACTCCCGGTCCTGGCCCAACGCGGCCGAGCAGCGCGAGCTGACCCAGCACGAGAAGCATCGCGGCGAGCGCGCGCGGCAGGACCTGAGCCTTGAGTGCCTGTCCCGCAGCACTGTCGCGGCGCTCCTCGGCAGACACGCTTGCGCTCCGCGGCCTGAAGCGATCGCATTCGGCTAATATGACCGATGAACCTTTACTGCGGGCCTGTCTGCTCATGTACGATACAACAAGGCGAGTCCTGTGCCATCTAAGGACGCGCATTTAAGCTGTTATAATTCAACTACTTATGGATTTCACCAGATGATTATCAAGCAATAGGTGATGGCGGACTGCCCTCAATCAGTCAAAATGCGGCAATTGCGACGTGACGCACGTCACACACTCGGGTTGGGTGTCACACTAATCCCCGGCGATCGCCATCGACACCGATGCACCGGGTATTCGCGCGGGGGCGGGCCGCCGTTCGCCGACTTGCTGCCGCCACATGGCGTAATAGAGGCCTTTACGCACGAGCAGGTCGTCGTGACGACCCTCCTCCACCACGCGACCGCGCTCGAGCACGAAAATGCGGTCGGCGTGCAGCACGGTGCTGAGCCGGTGCGCAATCAGCACCGTGATCACGTCGGCGCCCTCGCCCACGTCTCGCATGGTGCGGCTGATCTCCTCTTCCGTGAGCGAGTCGAGCGAGCTTGTGGCTTCGTCAAACACAAGCAGCTGGGGGCTGCGCAGCAGCGCGCGCGCGATGGACAGCCGCTGCTTCTCGCCGCCGGAGATCTTCATGCCGCCTTCGCCGATCACCGTATCCAGGCCCTGGTCGGCGCGATCGAGCATCGATGTCGCCGCCGCTCGACGCAACACGTCGAGGCATTGCGCGTCGGTGGCGTCCGGACGAACGAAGAGCAGGTTCTCGCGGATGGTACCGCTGAACAACTGCGCATCCTGCGTCACGAAGCCGATGCGCTCGCGAAACTTGTCCAGGTCCACGCGCTCGCTGGACACACCGTTGTAGAGGATGCTGCCGTGGCTTGGACGATACAGCCCCACGAGGAGCTTCACGAGCGTGGTCTTGCCAGCGCCGGATGGGCCGACGAAGGCAACAGTGTGCCCGCGCCGTACCTCGAACGACACGTCCGCCAGCGCGGGCGTCGACGCGCTGGCGTGCGTGAAGCTGACGTCGCTGAACCGGAGCGACTCCAGATCATCCACAGCCACGGGATTGACAGGCTTGGGATCGACGGGAATGCGGAAGATGGCGTCGAAGTTCTCGAGCGATGCCTCCGTCTCGCGAAACGTGTTGACCACGTTCCCCAGCTCCTGCATGGGCCCGAAGATGAAGAAGCTGTAGATGAGCAGCGAGAAGTACTGTCCCACCGTCATCTGGTGCTGGAAGATCAGGTAGAGCATCAGGAACAGGATGCACGTGCGGATGAAGTTCACCGCCGTGCCCTGCACGAAGCTGATGGACCGGATGTAGCGGACCTTCTTCAGCTCCAGCTGGAGAATCTTGTCCGTCGTGGCGTTGAGGCGCAGCTCCTCCTGCTTGGCGAGGCCCAGGCTCTTCACCAGCTCGATGTTGCGCAAGGATTCCGTGGTGGCGCCCGCCAGCGCCGTCGTCTCCTTCACGATGGTCTTCTGGATGACCTTCACGCGCTTGCTCAGCGAGGAGCTGATGAAGGCGAGCACCGGTACGGTGAGCAGGAACGCCGGCGCGATGGACCAGTGGATGCGCCACGAATACACCATCACGAACACGACGCCGACGATGGTGGTGAAGACGAAGTTCACGAACTGGTTGATGAACCGCTCACTGTCCGTGCGCACCTTCTGCAGCTTGCCCAGTGTCTCGCCACTCCGCTGATCC
>JACMOE010000236.1 GCA_014378185.1 Gemmatimonadaceae bacterium
ACGACCCGCCCCGCTTTGCGCCTGGTGGCCCGCTCGTGCTCGGCGGCACTGCCATTCGGGGTGACGTCCATCTCCATGGCCACTCCGACGGAGACGCCATCGCACACGCTGTCACCGACGCCGTCCTCGGCGCCGCCGCCCTGGGCGACATCGGCGAGATGTTCGCGGACACCGACGATGCGAACAAGGGCCGCGACTCCATCGACATGCTGTCTCGGGCCGTCGCGCGCGTACGGGACGCGGGGTGGATCGTGGGGCAGGTGGACGTCGTCGTCATTGCGGAAATGCCGAAGATCGCTCCCCATCGCGACGCCATGCGCGTGCGCATCGCCGGGTCCCTTGGCGTGGACACGTCCGACGTGAGCATCAAGGGAAAGACCAACGAGGGTATGGGCTTCATCGGTCGGGGTGAAGGCATCGCCTGCTTCGCCACGGCCACGCTCGTTCACGTCTAGCGCGTGAGCGACGCCGAGCGGCGCGCGCGCGGCTTTCTCCTGGCCCGGTTTACCGACTACATCGCACTGGAGCAGGGGCTGTCGCCTCGCACCATCGAGGCCTACCAGCGTGACCTCGCGCGATTCGCCGAGTATGCTGACGTCAAGGGCGTCACGGCGCCGGCCGACATCACGGCCACGGTC
The DNA here is from genome assembly GCA_014378185.1 of Gemmatimonadaceae bacterium. Classification (GTDB taxonomy): domain Bacteria; phylum Gemmatimonadota; class Gemmatimonadetes; order Gemmatimonadales; family Gemmatimonadaceae; genus AG11. The sequence goes on from JACMOE010000236.1 coordinate 639, forward strand.
ATGCGGGAGTACGTCTATCACCTCAAGGATCTCGGACTGTCACCCGCGTCGATTCGCCGCAACATCTCCGCGCTGCGAACGTACTTCCGCTTTCTTGTCGGCGACGCGCTGGTCGTCAAGGATCCCAGCGAGCGACTCGAGACGCCGCAACGCTGGCGGACACTGCCCGAGGTCCTGACCATCGAGGAAGTGCAGCGCCTGCTCGCCTCGCCCACGCTCGATGATACCCTCGTGTTCCGTGATCGCGCGCTGCTCGAACTGGCGTACGGCGCCGGGCTCCGCGTCTCCGAGTGGATCACCCTGGGTGTCCGCGACCTGTTGCTGGACGAAGGCCTCGTGCGCGTGTTCGGCAAGGGCAGCAAGGAGCGCCTCGTTCCCATCGGCCGGTCGGCCATCGCCGCCGCCGCGGTCTATCTCCGCGAACTGCGTCCGAAGCTCGAGCATGGCGAGGGAAAGGGCGTGCTGTTTCTCAATGCGCGTGGCAGGCCGCTCACTCGCATGGGCGCCTGGAAAATCCTGCGCGGCCATGTGGACCGGGCCGCCATCACCAAGCACGTATCGCCACACACGCTGCGGCACTCGTTCGCCACGCATCTGCTGGAAGGGGGCGCCGACCTCCGCGCCGTGCAGGAGATGCTCGGCCATGTGGACATCGCGACCACGCAGATCTACACGCACGTGGACCGCGAGTACCTGCGGCAGGTGCATCGCAGTTATCATCCCAGGGCCTGACCACCAGTCTACCGATAGCACAGCATGCTTCTCGTCATCGACAACTACGACTCCTTCACCTACAACCTCGTGCAGTACCTGGGCGAGCTTGGAGCGGAAGTCGCCGTCCTGCGCAACGACGCCACCACTGTGGACGAGGTCGAGCGCATGGCGCCGTCCGCGCTGGTGCTGTCGCCTGGCCCCTGTGCGCCCGCTCAGGCCGGCATCACTGTGGATCTCATTCGCCGGCTCGGCGCCGTGATTCCCACGCTTGGCGTCTGCCTCGGTCACCAGGCCATTGGAGAGGCTTATGGCGGGCGCGTCGTGCGGGCGGCCCGGGCCGTGCATGGCAAGACGTCGCGAATCAATCATGACGGACGTGATCTGTTCGCCGGATTGCCCACACCGCTGGATGTGGGGAGGTATCACTCGCTCGTGGTGGAGCGGGCGACACTCCCCGCGTCCCTCCTCGTCGTGGCCACCTCGGCGGATGATCCGGACGAGATCCACGCACTTCGTCACGTCACCCACCCCGTATGGGGCGTCCAGTTTCATCCGGAATCCGTGCTGACACCCAACGGCAAGCAGCTCCTGCGCAACTTCCTCGATCTCACCGCCGCGTGAAACCGTCCTTCGTTGCAGTGGCACTCCTCGCGCCAATGGTGCTGTGCGCGCAGTCCGTCACGGTGCGTGCCGGCACAGGCCGACGGTCCGCGGAGTTCATCCCTGAAGCCGGTGCGCAGCCGCATCGCGTCATTGCCGGTTCCTCGCGTCTCGAGCTGCCGCGGGACAGCACCGTTACCACCACGCTCATCGTCATCGGCCGGCCCACGTATCTGGCCAGCAAGGTCCGCGGCAACGTCATCGTCATTGGCGCCGATCTCTTCCTCCGCCCCGGCGTTGAAATTACCGGCCATGCGGTCGCCATTGGTGGCACGGTGGCCACCACCACGCTCGGCCGCGTGGACGGGCGCATCGAGAGCTTTCGCGACGACGCGTACGACGTCACGGCGCAGCAGGGCGGGTACATCCTGGACTATCGAGAAACTCGCGTCGCCACCTCGGTACCACTGGTGCAACCCGCCGGGATCATGGGGTTGATGGTCCCTTCGTACGATCGCGTGGATGGGTTGTCGCTGCCCGTGGGCCTGCTGATTCGCCCCCCCGCCGGCAACATCGAACTGGAACCGTTCGTCACGTATCGCAGCCGGCTTGGCGTCCTGGATCCCGCTGTCAACCTGCGCGTCAATGAAGGCGGTCCGGTGCGTTTCAGCGGGCGCGCCGGCCAATTCACGCGCAGCAACGAGACGTGGAACTACAGCGATCTCGTGAATTCCGCGACAACGTTCTTCGTGGGCATCGACACGCGCAACTATTTCAGGTCAAAGGGAGGGGAAGGCCGCATCTTCGGCCTCGTCACGCGGCCGGGCTTGCGGCTCGAGCCATTCGTGGGCGGGCGCTACGAGCAGGTGCGGCCCATCACCGCGGGCGGCAACGTGTACAGCGTCAAGGGCCGAACGTCGGTCGAGAAGATCGCGCGGCCCAATCCCCTGGTGGAAGTGGGGTCCATCGGCTCCGGCCTGCTCGGCGCCGAACTGAACGACACCACCGGCGTTGTGGCCAGCCGTGTGCGTGCAGAGCTGGAGCGGAGCTTCACCACGATCACCGGCACGGCCAACTTCACGCAGTTGACGCTGGACGGGCGTGTGGGCTTTCCCACCTTTGGAACGCAGAGTCTCCACTTCCGGGCCCATGGTGTCGCCACCTCGGGAAATGGAACCACGCGGGCGCGCTACGCCTACCTCGGCGGCAGCGGCACGCTTCCCGTGCTCGAACAACTGGAGCTGGGTGGCGATGAGCTCTTGTTCCTCGAAAGCCAGTACCAGATTCCGCTCGATCGCGTGCTTCTGCCCCTGGTGGGGTCCCCGATATTCACGGTTCGCCACATCATGGGCTCGGCCGGAATCGGGACATTGCCCAGCCTTGAACAGGAAATTGGCGCGCGCATTGGCCTGAGCGTCCTGCGGCTTGATTACACGCTGGACGTGGCGAAGAGCAGGGGGCACAAGATCAGCCTCGGGATCTCGTTGACGAAGTAGGTTGGAGATCAGGCGCGGGAGAAATCTTCTCGGTACCCGCAAACCGCGCTTCCCTCTTCAGTGGCAGGTCTGGCGAACCGGGCGACGCACAGCTATCTTGCTTGGCGTGAAAGTTGCAGCCCGGCCTCGCCTCGCGTGAAAACGCTCGCCGTCATTCCAGCCCGACTGGGCGCCACGCGCCTCGCTCGCAAACCTCTGCGCCTCCTGGCAGGGGTACCCATCATCGTCCGGGTACTCGAGCGGGTCGCTGCACTCCGCGTTGCCGACCGCATCGTCGTGGCCACTGACAGCGAGGAGATCGCCCAGCGCGTCCGCGAAGCGGGCGGCGAGGCGATCATCACCCTGGCGGAGCACCCCTCGGGCACCGACCGCGTGGCGGAGGTAGCCGCGTCCGCTGCGTTCAAGGGCTTCGACGCCATCCTCAACGTTCAGGGCGACGAACCATTCGTGTCCGGCGCCGCCGTTCGAGGCGCGCTCCTCCAGGTCACGCAGCGCAAGCACCAGCTCGGGACAGCCGCCGTGATTGCCTCTCTCGAGGTGCTGGGCCGTCCCGACGCCGTGAAGGTGGTGACTGACGACGCGGGTGCCGCGATGTATTTTTCCCGCGCGGCAATTCCGTACCTGCGCGACGCCGCTGACGCCGCCGAACGCGATGCGCGAGTGCTGCACCACGTCGGCGTATATGCCTACACGCCGGCGTCGCTCGCCCGCTGGGTTGCGCTGCCCATCCATCCGCTCGAGCGCATCGAGCGGCTGGAGCAGTTGCGTCCCCTCGCGGCCGGAGTGCGAATGGGCGTGGCGGTCGTGCAGGGCCCGGTGCGCCCGGGCATCGATACCGAGGCAGACCTGGACCGCGCCAATCGTGACTGGCCATCCTTCACCATGACCGAGAGCTGATGCAGACGAGCACCCGGCAGCAGACCACGAAATTCATCTTCGTGACCGGCGGGGTTGTTTCCTCGCTCGGCAAGGGGATCGCCGCCGCATCGCTCGGACGCCTGCTCGTCGAGCGCGGCCTGCGGGTCACCATGATGAAGTTCGACCCGTACCTCAACGTCGATCCGGGCACGATGTCGCCCTTCCAGCACGGCGAGGTCTTCGTCACGGACGACGGCGCCGAGACGGACCTGGACCTCGGCCACTACGAGCGCTTCATCGATCGCTCGCTGTCGCAGGCGAACAACGTCACCACCGGGCGCATCTACCTGAACGTCATCACGAAGGAGCGCCGCGGTGAGTACCTCGGCTCCACCGTGCAGGTCATTCCGCACATCACGGACGAGATCAAGAGTGCCATGCGACGCGTGGCGCCCGAGAACGACATCGTCATCGTGGAGATCGGCGGCACGGTCGGCGACATCGAGTCGCAGCCGTTCCTGGAGGCCATTCGCCAGTTCCGCCACGACGTGGGCCGCGAGAACGCCATCTTCGTCCACCTGACTCTGATCCCGTATATCGCGGCCGCGGGAGAGCTCAAGACCAAGCCGACGCAGCACTCCGTGCGCGAACTCATGCAGCTCGGGATCCAGCCGGACATCCTCATCGTGCGCACGGAGCGCGCGCTGTCCGACGACATCAAGCGCAAGATCGCCCTGTTCTGCAACGTGGAGTTCGGGGCAGTGATCGAGTCGCCCGACGTGAAGTCCATCTACCAGATTCCGCTCAAGTTCAAGGAGCAGGGAATCGACGACAAGGTGCTCGAGAAGTTCGGGCTCATTCGCCCCGCGCCGGATCTCGCCCCCTGGAAGGAGATGGTGCAGCGTATCGTCGCACCGCACGAACGCGTGCGCGTGGCGGTCGTGGGCAAGTACACGGATTTCGTGGACAGCTACAAGAGCGTGCAGGAATCGCTCATCCACGGCGGCATCGCCAATGACGTGGGCGTGGACATCTCGTGGGTGTCGAGTGACGACTTCGTGGACGCGGCCGCCGCGCGGCGAATCCTCGCCGAGCACGACGGCCTGCTGGTGCCCGGCGGGTTTGGCGTGCGCGGGGTGGATGGCATGGTGGAGGCCATCCGCGCGGCCCGCGAAGATGCCGTGCCGTTCTTCGGCATCTGCCTCGGCATGCAGACCGCCATCATCGAGTTCGCGCGCAACGTGTGCGGGCTGGACGACAGCCACTCGTCCGAGTTCGCGCCCGAGTGCGACAATGCCGTTATCGCACTGATGGAATCGCAGCAGCACGTGACGGACATGGGTGGCACCATGCGGCTCGGCGCCTACCCGTGCCGCTTGACGCGTGGTTCCCTCGCTGCGGACGTGTACGGAGTGGCGGAGGTCAGCGAACGCCATCGCCACCGTTATGAGGTGTCCAACCAGTACCGCGACATGTTCGTGGAACATGGCCTGCGGCTGAGCGGCCTTTCGCCAGATGGCCAGCTCGTGGAAATCGTTGAATTTCCCGCGCATCCGTGGTTCATTGGCTGCCAGTTCCATCCCGAGCTGCAGTCGCGTCCCACCAGGCCGCATCCGTTGTTCGCCGGATTCATCGCGGCGGCCGAGGCCGCGAAGCGGCGCAAGGCGGCCATCGCCGCCGCTGCACCAGTGTCCGCACCGGCCCATTCGTGACGATCGTGCACTTCAAGCGCGACGCGCTCTTCCTCATCGCTGGTCCCTGTGTGCTCGAGGACGACGCGCTCAACCTGCGCGTCGGCGAACACCTCGCGCGCCTCGCCGAGCATGTGCCCGGCGGCATCATCTACAAGGCAAGCTTCGACAAGGCCAATCGCTCCAACTCCGGCGCGTTCCGTGGCCCTGGCCTCGACGAAGGACTCGCGGCACTCGACCGCGTGCGGCGCGCCACCGGCCTGCCCATCATCACCGACGTCCACCTGCCGGAGCAGTGCGCCGCGGTGGGCCAGGTCGCCGACGTGCTCCAGATTCCCGCCTTCCTTTCGCGCCAGACGGACCTGCTGGTGGCTGCGGGCGCCACGGGCAAGTCCGTGAACGTCAAGAAGGGGCAGTGGATGCACCCCGAAGCCATGCGCGGCGCCCTCGACAAGGTGCGCGGCGGGTTCCGCGCTGCAGGTCACGCGGGTGCTGCCGACGTTGCGGCCACGGAGCGCGGCA
>JACMOE010000237.1 GCA_014378185.1 Gemmatimonadaceae bacterium
CCGTTGCAGGATGCGGTCGACAAAAATTGCTGAATGCGAACTTCGCGTGAGCGATGTCACAGCGCACTCGACCACAGCGGTGCTAAAGTGTGTTTGTGCTTCAGGATGCAGAGTCTGTTGACATTGTACTTCTCCCATCGTTCCAATCATGCCGAGAGAAAATCGTCGCGGCTTCACTCTCATTGAACTGCTGGTCGTCATCGTGATCATCGGGATCCTTGCGACCATCGCGATCCCGAAGTTCATGTCCACCAAAACCAAGGCTCTCGTTGGCGTCATGAAGTCCGATCTTCGGAACCTCGTTGGAGCGGAAGAGACGTTCTTCACGGACTCGTTGAAGTATGTGATCTATGACACGACGCAACTCAAGTTCCGTCCATCGTCTGGTGTTGCTATCCCGACCATCGTATTCGGGGTGGGCTACTGGACCGCCACCATCACCCATACGATGATTCCGGGCTTCAGCTGCGGCATCAGCATCAACACGACGAATCCGCTCACTGCGTCGGCGGGGAACGGTGAACCGGTGTGCAAGTAGCCGATCCGGCTAGAAGTCCCAGAGTCGAGTGAGGAACGCACCGAACGCGCCGCTGCGCACCGTGGGGTGCGTGATCCCCAGCTCTTCCGGTGCACGGAAGAGGAACCGTGGCTCGATGCCGATGTCCAACCGGTAGATGGTGCCGAACTTCTGCGCCATGCGAATGCCCGGGATGCCGCTCGTGAAGCGGAGTTGTCCGGCGACGTAGCGATCGGTGGTGACGTATCGTCCCGCCTCGATGAGCGCGCCGCGCACGCCACCGGTCTTGCCGAACACGAGCTCCGTGGGCACGTCGGCGGGCGACACGCTGAACGCGTCGAGACCATACTCCTTCGTCGCCCCCGTGCCGACGTCGTGCAACACCACACCGAGTGCCGTGGCACCCTGCTGGCGGTGCGCCAATGCACCGCTCGCGCCGGTCAACTGACCGCTCCACGCCTCGCTGCCCGATAGCGACGAGCCGGATTGCTGGAGCAGCGACGTGGATTGCCGACCGAGCGTGAGGTAGCTGTTCAACTCGCGGCCGCGGATGGGGAACAGGGTACCACTCTCGAGTCCCACTGCGGGCGCCTTGGACGTGCCGCCAGTGAGGAATTGCACCGGAAAGATGCCGCGCCCCGGTTCCCACACCTGGCGCTGCCCGACCTGCTGCACGATGCCAACCGCATCGGTATGCGGTCCGAAGGTCAGTGCTCCACGCGCCGGCACGAAGGCCAGCGTGCGGAAGAACGCGACACCGTCGCCAATACGCACGAAGCCGACGGCCCACTGGTCGCTGGAGCGCTGATCGATATGTGCGCGCACCATCTCGCCATCGCCCGTGAAGAATTCCGTGTTGGCGTCTGGGCGATTGCGGAAATAGTTGCCGCGGTCCACCACGAGCGACAGATCAGCGATGATTGCAATGCGCCGATGCTTTGCGAACTCACGCGCCACGCGCGCGGCATTGCCTGGGGGCGCCGACGTATCGAACACGGCAAAGAACGACAACTCGCCCGGCGACTTCACCCGCAGCAGGTCCTTCCGGAACTGCTTGAGCGCGAGAAAGCCACCGAGCATCTCGCCGTGGCCCGTGACGCGCAATGCGTCGAGCGGTCCTGTGGCCACGACATCGGCGTTGACGTCGAGCAGCCCGCGGGCCGCATCCATCACGCGAACGTTCTGCCCCGATGCACTGAGGTTCACGAACGGGTGCGCCGCATCAGTGAGGCTCACGCTCCCGCTGGCCCGCAACGCGCCACGCGCGTGGGCAACGAGTGAGTCGAGAAACAGCGAATCGCCGGTGAGCCTTACGTCCGCCAAGGCGCTGTCCACGCGCATGCCCGTAGACGCCACGAGCACCGCGCCATTCCGTAGTCCGGCATTACCGGTGTACAGTGGCTTCGTCCAGGTGCCGCGAACGTGCGCGTCGGCAATGAGCAGGCCGCGAATATCCTCGAACGAGCGCGAGTCGAGCGGAAGGGCCGCCAACGCCAGCGTATCGATGCGCACGTCGGCGATCAGTGCGCCGGCCAGCTTCCGCGAACCGGTGACCCCTGCGAGCGACAGGTCGAGCGGCAGCAATGCCGTTGCCGCCACCACGCGTCGGCCCGTGCTGTCGTGCGCCGTTGCATTCAGCGCCAGCCGCTGAAGTGCGTAGTCGAGATCGACGTCGGCATCGGGCACGCGGTTGCCCCTGTAATCCGCACTCCGCAGCGTCGCGCGTCCGGCAATGATCGGCGCGGCGCGCGTGCCGGTGAGGTGCGCTGACACGCCAATGCGACCATCGGCATCCATGTCACGCTGTAGCGCGCGCAACACGGTGGACACGCGCACTTCTTCCGCGACGACATCGAGCCGCGCACCGCCATCCCTGGGGACAACGCCGTTCGCATATAA
>JACMOE010000238.1 GCA_014378185.1 Gemmatimonadaceae bacterium
GACCGGGCACGCTCACCTCGACCACCGCCTATCGCAAGGTGCACAGCGGAAACACCGAGACAGCCGCGTTTCAACGCCCGTTGCTGACGATCAGCAGTGGCCAGCTGTACAACCAGTTCAGTCAGGAGCTGCGGTACGCCGGCTCGGTGGGGGCGTTCGATTTCCTGGCCGGCGGGTACTTCGAACGCAACAACTCGCACATCTTCGGGCTTACCAACCTGAACTTCGCAGCGATCAGCGTGCCATTGCCGCCGTTCGCCCGCGCGACGACTTACGACCAGCGCGTAAACACCTACTCACCATTTGCGCAGCTGACATTCCACATCACGCCCGCTCTCCGCGTCTCGGCCGGCGCGCGCTATTCGATCATCCGCAAGATGACCGACCAGTCGCTGTTCGGTACCAATTTCATCCCCAACGTGTCGTTTGACACTTCCCGCTCGCAAGTGGATGGCGCGAACAATCCAGCGTTTACGCCGCTGATTCGGAACGTTCTAGGCGGCACCGTCCACACGTTCAAAGGGATCCAGACTCGGGAGCAGCATTTTCAGCCGCAGATCGTCGCCCAATACGACGTCGCACCGAAGAACATGGTCTTCGTAAAGTACGTGAGGGGTGACAAGGCAGGTGGCGTGGACGCCACGTACACGGGCAGTGCCGCGGGGGCGAGTCCCGCGCAATCCCAGTTCGCGCCGGAACGGGCGGAATCCTTCGAGGGAGGGCTCAAGGGCCTCGTCCTCGGCGGTCACCTCGAATATTCCGTCACCGCATACAACACGACGTTCACAAATCTCCAGACTTCCGCATTCGTCGGAACCGTGCTGTTCGTCACAAACGTCGGTCGTGCAAGGACGCGAGGTCTCGAGGCCGAGATACATGCCCGACCCGTTGCCGGGCTAACCATCAACGCCGCCGCCAACATCCAGGACGCTAAGTATCTGGACTTCGCTAATGCGCCCTGCACCATTGCGCAGACACCGCTCCCGCCCGCCGCAGCCACGCCGTGCACGCAGGATCTCTCGGGAGCCAAGACGCCGTTCAATTCAAGATTCTCGGGCTCGTTCGGCACTGACTATGAGATACCGGTGGCCGGCGGTCGCCTGCTGGGCGGCTGGAACCTCGTGTATCGTTCTCGGTACAATACATCGACGAACAACGACGCGCTTGGTGATCAGAAGAGTCTCTTCACTCTCGACGCCCATCTGGACGTCAAGCCGGAACATGGCTGGTGGACGCTGTCGCTGTTCACGCGCAATCTGACCGACGACAAATACAAGGAATACAGCGTCGCCGCTCCGCTCGTGCGCGGTGGCTTCAACACCTATCTCTCGCGCGGTCGTCAGATAGGTCTGCGCTTTGGCGTGACCTTGTAACGATGGCAAAATCATGGAGGACGTTCGATGTCTAAGATCGAAGATGACGCGGCGTGCCGTGATCTTGCAATACGCGCGCTGCGCGCGCTTGACGAACGTGACTATGATCACGTGGCGGCCAGCTTCGATTCTGACGGCATCTGGGAACGTGGCGGCGTCGAACTGACCGGGCCCGCGGCAGTGAAGGGCGCGCTCGAGAAGCGCCCGCCCGACCTGGAAACCCGACATATCACGTCGAACATGACTGTTGATTTCACGTCCAACGACCTTGCAACCGTCCGCTACAATCTGCTCGCCTATGCCCAGACAGCGACCCAGGCCTACCATCTCCACGCGATATTCGATGCAACCGACCAAGTCTTGCGCGACGGCGAGTGCTGGCGCTTCTCGCGTCGCAGCGTGGTCGCATCCTTCGCGACGCTCGGTTGATGCCGGTCGAGGGCAGCGTTCAGGGCGGTGCCGGGGCTCGGCCGCGTCCGGACGTCCCCAAGCCTTCAGACTTTCGGTTTTGGCTGCCCATGCGGACCCGCAACCGCGATACCGATCAGTTCGGCCATGTGAACCACGCGGCCATGGCGACGCTGTTCGAGGAAGGTCGCGTCGCGCTGGTCTTCGCGCCCGACGTCACGGGGGAGACGCAGGGCATCGATCTTCTGGTCGCTAGTCTGTCAATGACTTTCCACAAGGAGTTGAAGGCGCCTGGCGACATCAGAGTCGGCGCATCGGTCGTGCGGATCGGGTCGAGTTCCTTGGACATTCGCCAGGCGATCTTCGGCGGCGAAACCTGTTTTGCATCGGCCGAGGCGGTCTGCGTGCTGTTGGGACAAGGCTCCCGGCGTCCAGTCCAGGTCAGCGAACTTCTCAGAACGCACCTTCGCCCGGCGAACTTATCGCGACGATAAACCTGTTCCATTTCGGCTAAACTCTGTGTCCGCCTGCGTCCCTATGCCGGGCGGCGGCGAAGGTTTATCGTCACCGAAAAGTGGTCCGGGTCAACGTACCTCAGAGGCCGAGACGCAGCGAAGGAGAGCGATAATGGCCACGATGATCCGCGAAACGAAAGCCGCCCCGTTCGCAGAGCTGCCCGCCGACGTCGCGCCCGCCTATCCCAAGCCCTGGCCTGCGCTGATCATAACGCGCGCCGAGATCGAATCCGAGATCGAGCGACTTCTCGACCTCGACCGCCGTCCAGGTCAGCGTCGTGCGTCGGATGTCGTCCACCCGAGTTCCTTGCAAACGGGTTTGGCGGTTACGCCCGGCCTCGCCATTTCCATCAACGTCCTCCGACCGGGCGAAGAGGTGGAGCTCTTTCGCGACAATGCCACCCGGGTCGAATTCGTTCTGCGTGGAATGGGCTCGGTGGCGGTCGGGTCGGCCAAGCTCGGCCTCGCCAAATGGAGCGTAAGCTCCATGCCTTCGATGCTGAAGCGAACATATCGCAATGACGGGCGCGAGCCGATGGCATGGCTCAGCTATTCCAATTCCGCCCTGCTTCAGCGGCTGGGCAACTATTATTCCGATGAAAGGACGTCCATTGCCAGGCCGCCCCGTGCCGAGCGTAGCGACGTCGAACAGCGCTACGTCGCCAAGAACGCGCCTGACTTCGCCATAGCGGGTGACGGTGCCCGACTGCGTGGATACGAGTTCGTGACCGACATCGAGGTCGTCGAGAACAAGCCGCTGGTGTGGCCTTGGAGCGAGACGTCACCGCACCTGGCTGCCGAAAACGGCGACGGCAAGCGCAACCTCCTGCTACTCGTCAACCCGGCAACCGGTCGTCGGCAAGGTACGACGCATAGCTTCTTCGCCGCGCTTTCGAGAATCCCGGCAGGCGTCAACCGCCCCGTGCCGCCACGCGGGCACAAGCATAGTTCGTTCGCAGTGAACTATCACTTCGAGGGCGCGGGGGAGAGCGTCGTCGATGGCGAGCATTACGAATGGGAGGCCGGCGACCTGATGCTTTCAGCGCCCGCATGGGGCGAGCATGCGCACGGCATGAAGGCGTGCGGAGCATCCGTTCTGACGGTGCAGGACCACCCGTTCCACATGTCGATAGGGTCGCTGATCTGGCAGGAGGAGATGGATGGTCCCATCCTCACGCTCGGGTCCGAAGAGGGCCAGTCCGGCTATGTCGGTCCGCGTCAGATCGGTGATTGACGCAACGGCTCCAAGGGTACTGTAAAACTAACTAGGATTTGGTTGCTTGGATCCCGATAGCGCCCGAAAATTCGTGCCGAGAGCGGGTACGCAGGTCGATTCAAACAAGAACGGAACGCGTCTATGGCTGTCAGAATCGCGGCTCTAACCAGATAGGAAAATGCCTGCACCGTAGATTTGACTGCGCCCGCGCCTTCA
>JACMOE010000239.1 GCA_014378185.1 Gemmatimonadaceae bacterium
AGGCGATGCAGCGCGCGCCGGACGACCGCTATACCACCGCCCCGGAATTTGCGAGCGCACTGAGCGCCGCCATTGCCGGGCGAACAGCGGACAGCGGGGTACTCGGCCGGCTGTTCGGGCGGTAGGGTTCAACGTTGACGCACACATCAATGCACCGCGCGGCAGCATGGGCGCGGTTGACACCACGGAGAGGGAGTCGATGAGACGGACGCTGACGGTTGTTGGCCTGCTGGCTGTGACTGCGGCTGGCGCGATGGAGAACGTGGGTGCCCAGGCGCCGGACTCGATGCGGGGTATTGCGGGGCTCGAGGGGCGCCTCCGCGTGCCCGCCGGGTTCAAGATGTCGTACTATGCGAAGAACATCCCGAATGTGCGCTTCATGGCCATCGGACCCGACGGCGCGGTCTACGCCAGCCAGCCTGGGCGGGGCAGCATTCTCCGCTTGCCCGATGCCAATCACGACGGCGTCGCGGACACCGTGATCGTGGCAGTGTCGGGACTCAAGCAGCCGCATGGCCTGGCCTTTCACAAGGGAGCACTGTACGTCGCGAACACCGATGGCGTGGTTCGCGTCGTCCTTGGTACCAACGGCGTTGCCTCGGGCGTGCCGGAATACGTCAATCACTATTCGGGCGGCGGCGGACACTGGACGCGCACTGTCGTGTTCGGACCAGACAGCGCGATGTACGTATCGGTGGGCTCCACGTGCAACCTCTGTGTGGAGCAGTCGCCGGATCGCGCGACGGTGCTGCGGTTCAACGAGGATGGATCGGCCATGCGCGTGTTCTCGCGCGGGCTGCGCAACGCCGTGGGACTGGCGTTCAATCCGCAGACTGGTGCGCTCTGGGCCTCGCAGAACGAGCGTGACAACCTCACGCCGGAACACGAGGATCTGCCACCCGACGAGCTGAACATTCTGAAGGATGGAGCCGATTACGGCTGGCCATACTGTTACGGCGATCGCGTTCCAAACCCGGAGTACAACGATTCCGCGCGCTGCGCCGGTACCATCGCGCCCGCGCTCAAGATACAGGCGCACTCCGCCCCGCTCGGCATGACCTTCCTCTCCCACGCCACGACCTTTCCGGCGGCATATCGCGGGGACCTGTTGCTCGCCCTTCACGGCTCGTGGAATCGCAGTACGCCCACCGGCGCGAAGGTCATTCGCGTGCACGTGGCAAATGGGCGGCCCACGGGTGAGGAAGACTTCATCACCGGGTGGCAGGGCGCAGACGGCAAGCGGTGGGGCCGTCCGGTGGACGTCGTGGTAGCGAGTGACGGAAGCGTGCTCGTCTCGGATGACGCTGCCGGGGCCATCTATCGCGTGAGCCGTTAGGCAGAGGGACTCGCTATCTTTGCTGCATGATCCGCTGCGCAGTCGTCCTGCTGTCGTTCAGTGCAACCGTCGCCGTCGCGCAGGGCGCACGTTCGCGCGCGGCGGCGCCGCCGACGTACCAGCCCGGCATCGATGTGGTCGACTACGATGTCGCGCTGCAGTTGCCCGACACGGGCGCATTCCTTCGCGGCGACGTGACGGTCACGCTGCGCCGCGCGAACGGCGTGTCGCACCTTCTCCTGGATCTCGTTGATCCGCTCACCGTGCGCGCGGTGGAGGTGGGCGGCCGGCTGGTGACCGCCTCGCATTCCGGCGGAAAGATCGACGTGCCGCTCGATGGTACTGCGGACAGCCTTCAGGTGCGCGTGGTGTACGATGGGCCGGTGACCGACGGCCTGGTGGTGCGGAAGGATTCGAAGGGACGGTGGACCTGGTTCGGCGACAACTGGCCCGATCGCGCGCGGCAATGGCTGCCCACCGTCGATCATCCGAGTGACAAGGCGACGGTGTCCTGGACGGTGGTGGCGCCCCTGGGACGCACGGTTGTCGCAAACGGCACGCTCGTGTCCACGCGGCGCATCGGTCGGTCCGGGCGAACGATGACCGAAACGCGCTGGCGTGAGTCCCGGCCCATCGCCACGTACCTCATGGTCATTGCGGCGGGTCCGCTCGAGCAGTTCGACCTGCGCGAACCGGACTGCCACTACGGCGACGAAGGGCAGTGCGTGCGCCAGTCCGTCTACGTGCTTCCCGAAGTAAAGGACTGGCTGCCAGGCCCATTCTCGGCAGCGGGACCCATCGTCTCGCTGTTCGAGCGTCTCGTGGGTCCCTTCCCCTATGAAAAACTCGCGCACCTCCAGTCGTCCACACGATTTGGCGGAATGGAAAACGCGAGCGCCATTTTCTACGACGACAAGCTGTTCGCCAATCGCACCCTGATGGACGGCATCATCGCGCACGAGACCGCACACCAATGGTTCGGTGATGCCGTTACCGAGCGCGAATGGAGCCATCTGTGGCTGTCCGAAGGTTTTGCGACGTACTTCGCCGCGCTGTGGACGCAGTTCGTGCGCGGCGACGCCTCGTACCGTGCCGAGATGGCGGAGATCCGCCGCCAGGTACTCAGCGACAAGGTGGTGGCCGAGCGACCGGTGCTCGACACGGCGCAAACTCATTATCTCGCACTGCTGAACACCAACAGCTACCAGAAGGGCGGCTACATCCTCTACATGCTGCACCGGCAACTGGGTGACAGCGCATTCTTTACCGGGCTTCGCAGCTACTACGCCACTTATCGGCACGGTACGGCACTCAGCGCCGATCTCCAGCACGAGTTGGAGCGTTCATCGCACGTCTCGCTCGAGCAGTTCTTCGACCAGTGGCTGCGCCGGCCCGGGTTTGCCACTCCCGCGATTGGATGGGCGTACGACGCAGGCACCGGCACGGTGTCGGTTCGCGTGGTGCAGGAGGGCGCCCACGGTGCCTACCAACTCTCGTTGCCGGTCACCGTCATCGACGCCGCGGGACGGTCAACGCAGGAGATGGTGATCGTTCCAGCCGAGGCACGGGCCACGATCTCGTTGCCTTCGCACTACTCGTCCCGCCCCCGCTCGATGGCATTCGATCCCGGCGAGCTCCTGCTCGCGCGCATCACACGGCTGTGAGAACATCGGCTGATGTCGTCCTGTGCGCAGCGAGAGACCTGTTCGCGGCCGGGGTGAAGCGGGTTCTTCGCTCCGCTCAGGACGACATGCTCCCGCGGTGCCTCGCCATCGCGCTCGTGCTCGCCATCGTACCGAGCATCCTGCGAG
>JACMOE010000240.1 GCA_014378185.1 Gemmatimonadaceae bacterium
AGTGGTGGCCACCGTGAGGGACCGCGACGGGTCGTCAGCCAATGGATAGGCGATGTGGTACAGTGCGCCCGTGGTGTCCTGCGGCTCGGCCTCTTCGTCCGAAAGGGACGTGAGGCACCGTGGGCACCAGTGGATCACGCGGTGGCCGCGATAGATGAGCCCCCGATCGTACAGTCGAACGAATGCCTCGCGAACCGCCGTGCTCAGTTCGGGACTGAACGTGTACGCGGTGCGCGACCAATCGGCCGAGGCGCCGATGGCCTTGAGCTGCTGGAGGATCACGCCTCCTGTCTGGTCGACGAACGCCTTTGTGCGCTCGATGAACTTGTCTCGCCCAAGATCGTCTCGCGTGAGCCCTTCGACGGCGAGCTGCTTCTCCACCACGTTCTGCGTAGCGATGCCGGCGTGGTCCATGCCCGGCACCCAGAGTGCCTCGCGCCCCTTCATGCGCGCCCAGCGAACCAGCACGTCCTGCACGGCGTTGTTCAGGCCGTGGCCGACGTGCAGGATGGCGGTGACGTTGGGGGGCGGCATGAGAACGCCGTACGGATCGCGATCGCCGCCGAGGCGTGAGGAGCGCGAGGCGTCCGCGGTAAAGCAGCCGGCCTGCTGCCACCGCGCATAGATGGCGGCTTCGGTTGCGGCGGGGTCGTACTGCGCGGAAAAATCGTCCGGCGCGGCGACGGGCAGGGTCTCGGGAGCGTGGTTCATGACCCGCGAAAGCTAACCAGCGAACTGAATACGGTGAACGGTGAACGGGAGAAGCGCCTGGCCGCTACCGTTCACCGTTCGCCACGCGCCGATCAGGTCAGTTTGCGACGTGATCCGCCTTGGGAACGCCGCCTGGCGCCACGGGCGACCCACCCGTGCGATCGCCCTTCACCGCCTTCTTTTCGCGCACGCGACGCTCGGCGGTAATCGCGTCGATGTCCTCGGCAGCATCGAGCACCTCGGCGTCGGCGCTCGTCCATTTCTCGGCCAGCCCGACACGCGGGTCGACGTGACGATCGATATCGGCCGAGGAACCCTGGCGGCTGCGACCAGTGCCCACGGTGTTGCCATCCCAGTGCGCTTCGGTGTGCGCGTCGTCGCCTTCCGCGAAGAGCCGCGCGTGGTCCGCGACGCGCTCCTCCTCCTCGCCGATGGCGATGCGGTTGAGGACCGTCTGTACCCCGGGCACGCCGCGCGCGATGGTCACCGCGTGCTCGGCTTCCTCCTCGGTGGCAACCCAGCCTGCGAGCTCGATGGTGGATTCGCCGATGCCGCCGATGTCGATGGCGCGCTCCGCGAGGATGGGGTCGTTCCGGAACGCCTCGAGCACGTGCTCCTCGAGGCCGGGGCTCTCGTTTTGCTCCTCGATCTCGTCGTCCTCGTACTCCACGTAATCGCCGAAGTCGTCGGCCACGGCCGGCGATTCGCTCGCGAGCGCCTCCTCCGGGTTGCCTCGGCGTCGCACGGCGTCGGCGAGGCCCTTGAAGCCCCCCACACGCTGGGCGACGATCATTCCCACCGCGAAGCCCGCGAGTGCACCAAGCACCACGGGCGCGATGGTACCAGCAATAGAGGACTCGTCCTCGTCTCGAAACCGCAGATATGACATGGCGGTAATGCCTGTGGCGAAGGGTCAGCCGCAAGGATAGCTTGCAGGATCAGTGAGTGCGAACGCGGTGCAAGAAGAAGGCCCATGTCCACCCCTCATCAGCCGGCCCTTGCGCCTCTCGCGAATTTTCCGCCCGGACGAAGCCCAGCATCTCGAGGAACAGATCCCGTTTCGCCGCAAGGTGGCCTGGGGGCTGGTGTGGGTGGGCATCGTGGTCGGCATCGCGCTCTATTTCATCTACGCACGGCTCCTCACGCCGCTGCTCGCCTCCTGACCCCCTCGTCGTACATGATCGACCGCCCCGCTCCTGGCCCCGTCGCGCCGTCCGGCGCCGATGTCACCCTGACGCTGCCCGATGGCGCCACCCGCGTGGTGCCGGCCGGCACGCTGGCCGCCGAGGTGGTCCGCTCCATTGGTGAGCGGCTGCTCATGGCCGCTGTGGCGGTGTCCGTGAACGGGGAGATCCAGGACCTCATGACGCCGCTTCGGACAAGCGGCGCATTCCGGGTGCTCACGGAAAAGGATGCAGACGCGCTCGCCGTGCTGCGACACTCGGCGGCCCACGTGCTCGCGACCGCTGTGCGACGCCTGCGCCCCGATGCGAAGATCGGATTCGGGCCCGCCATCGACGACGGGTTCTATTACGACTTCCAGGTGGCTTCGCCCTTCACCCCCGACGACCTGGCGGCTTTCGAGGCCGAGATGCGCAAGGTGGCGCTGGAGAAGTATCCGTTCGTGCGGGCCGAAGTGGACATGCCCGAGGCGCGCGTGCGCTTTGCCGACGATCCGCTGAAGCTGGAGCGGCTGGATGACTTCACGGACCCTGCGGAGATCATCTCGACGTACACCGATGGCCCGTTCATCGACCTGTGCCGAGGCCCGCATGTGCCCGACACCGGGCGCCTGAAGCATTTCAAGCTGCTCAGCTCCGCCGGCGCGTACTGGCGTGGCGACGAAAAGCGACAGATGCTCCAGCGCATCTACGGCACAGCGTTCTTCAAGAAGGATGAACTCGACGCGCACCTCTTTCAGCTGGAGGAGGCGAAGAAGCGGGATCATCGCCGGTTGGGCAAGGAGCTCGACCTGTTCATGCTGCACCCGTTCTCGCCGGGCGCCACCTTCTGGACCGAGCGAGGCACCACGCTCTACAACGTGCTCGTGGAGTTCGTCCGCGAGCGCCAGAAACGCGACTTTGCCGAGATCAAGACACCGCTGCTGTACAACAAGGCACTCTGGGAAATCTCCGGCCACTGGGGCAAGTACAAGGAGAACATGTTCCTGGTGCTCGACGTCGAATCAGGCGAGCACGACGTGTCGCTCAAGCCGATGAATTGCCCCTCGCATTACCTGATGTACCAGGGGCGCAAGCACTCCTACCGCGAGCTGCCGAAGCGGTTCGTCACCTTCGACGTGCTGCACCGCAACGAGGTGACCGGCGCGCTGTCGGGCCTCACGCGCGTGCGCCAGTTCGCGCAGGACGACTGCCACGTCTTCCTGCGAGAGGACCAGATCGAGGGCGAGGTGAAGTTCCTCATGGACTTCATCCTGAGCTACTACGAGACGTTCGGCCTCACTGCCTCGCTCAAGTTCGCGACGCGCCCCGAGACACGCATCGGCGACGACGCGATGTGGGATCGCGCCGAGGGTGCGTTGCAGAAGGCACTGGAGGCCACGGGCAAGCCGTACGCGCTCAAGGAGGGCGACGGTGCGTTCTACGGACCCAAGATCGATTTCGACGTCACGGATTCCATCGGCCGCTCCTGGCAACTGGGCACCATCCAGCTGGATTACGCGGCGCCTGAGCGATTCGACCTCACTTACGTGGGCGATGACAACACCACGCACCGGCCCGTGGTGATCCATCGCGCGGTGAGCGGATCGTTCGAGCGGTTCATCGCGATCCTCATCGAGCACTTTGCGGGCGCGTTTCCCACGTGGCTCGCGCCGGAGCAGGTGCGGGTACTGCCGATCACGGATGCGCAGGCGCCAGGGGCCGCGGCGATCGTGGAGCGCATGGTGCACGCGGGCATCCGGGCGGAGCTCGACGCACGGTCGGAAACGTTGAAATACCGCGTTGCCGAAGGTGCGCGCATGAAGGTGCCCTATATGTGCGTCATCGGTCGCCGAGAAGCCGAGACGGACCAGGTTGCCGTGAACACCCGTGGTGCAGGCGAAGGGCAGAAGCCCGCGCCAATTGGCGTCGATGCATTCATTGCCCGTGTCGTGAGCGAGAGCGCCAACCGGGCGCTGACGCTCGAAGCGGGAGTCACGCGCGGGTCAGACTGGATCGACGTGGGCGCCGTACCCCGCTAGCGCACTCAGCCGCGGCGCCCTCGTTTTATCCAGGCCGGACCGAAACTTGTAAAAGACTGCACACAAGCCGAGCTTTGGCGATCGCCTCTGTGCGTCTCGCGTCCCGTCGGATCGATCGACATCGGAGTCTTCCCTGGTACATACAGAAATGGCGAACGCCGAGGATGTGCGCGAAACCATCCTTGTCGTGGACGACGATATCTGGGTGCGCCGAGTGGTATGTCGTGCACTGCGCGGGGCGGGATACGGCATTCTCGAGGCGGGTGACGGGCAGACGGCGCTCAGCGTAGCCGCACAGTTCGATGGGCGCATCCATCTCGTGCTGTCGGACGCCATCATGCCGGGCATGGCCGGTCCGGAGGTAGTGGCCCTGCTGATGCGCGCGCGGCCGGATTTGCGCGCCATTTTCATGTCCGGCTACCACGACACCGAGATCCTGACACGCGGCGTGGATTCCGCGCATGTAGTGCTGCTCCAGAAACCATTTGCTGCGGCGGAACTCCTCGCAACGGTCAGGGCACAACTCGACGTGCCAGCGCCGGACGCGGCGCCGCCCGATGAGGAAGATTTCACGCGAGCGCTCATCGCCAACGTGGCTCGATTGGCAGTCCTGCGGGAGACCAACCTGCTCGACGCGGCTCGACATGAGCGCTTCGACCGCGTGACGCGGCTCGCCGCGTCAATGCTGAAGGCCCCGCTTGCCTTCATCACGCTCGTGGACGAGCATCGCGATTTCTATCCGTCCGCGTTCGGCTTTCCCGAGCCGCTCGCCTCGAGCCGAGAGGTCAAAGGCAAGACTCTGTGCCAACTGGCGATCGCGTCTGATACCCCACTTGTGATCGACGACACGAGCCGGGAGTGGAAATATCACAGCATTCCTGTTGTGAGCACGTACGGCGTCGCCGCGTACGTCGGTGTTCCGCTCCGCCGCAATGGCCAGTCCATCGGGTCCCTTTGCGTCGCCGACGCCGTGCCGCGCGCATGGTCTGTCGCGGACGTGCAGGCCCTCTCGGACCTTGCGGGCATGGTCATGGACCTCATCGACCTGCACGCCGCGCCTCGTGAACACGCGGCAACGCGCCTTTCGCTGCGCAAGGCCACCGACCAGCTCTTCCTCGCCAGGAGTACCGCGGAGGCGGCGGAGCGGGCGCAGGGTGCATTCCTGGAGCGGATGAGCCATGAGTTCCGCACGCCGCTCAATTCCATCATCGGATTTACCAACGTGATCGGCCGCAACACCGCGGGCACGTTGAGCACCAAGGATCTGGGATACCTCGATCGGGTGCGAGCGAACGGCGCGCAGTTGCTGGAACTCGTGGACAAGATTCTTTCGCTCTCCAGGATCGAGGCGGGCGAGCTCCAGGTTCACTACAGTTGGGTCAAGGTGGACGAGCTGGTGCGAGGCGTCCAGGCCGATCACGCACAGGCGGCCATGACGGCGGGGATCACGCTCGTGATCGAACGCGTCGAGCTCGGCGCGCACTGCGAGGAATTGACGCCCGTGCACACGGATGCGAACAAGCTGCGCCAGGTGCTGGTGAACCTGGTGGACAATGCCATCAAGTTCACCGCGGCCGGTGGGCAAGTGCGCGTCTTCATCGCATGCGAACCATCCTCCGGCGTTCCGCGTCGTATCGATGTCAGCGACACGGGCATGGGCATTGCCGCGGACGCGCAGGCGCGGGTGTTCGAGGCGTTCGAGCAGGCGGAGGGTGATACCGGCGCTCGCTTTGGTGGGGCAGGGGTGGGGCTACGCATCGCGCGAGCACTCTGCGAGTCGCTCGGCTTCGCCCTCACGCTGGAGAGCACCGTAGGCACCGGGTCCACGTTCAGCGTGGACTTCTCGCCATCCGCCACCGGTTGATCCGCTGCGTGGCGGTGCGTGTTGTTCGACCTCGACCGACCGGATAACTTTCGTGTCTCGCGCGCACCGCGCGGCTTCTTCGACACGAGCGCCACATGTCTGATAAATCCCGCATTCCCGTCATCGTTTCCGCCGCGCGCACGCCCATCGGGAAATTCCTCGGCGCCCTGTCGTCGCTCTCGGCGCCGGAGCTCGGCGCCATCGCGATACGGGAAGCGCTCGCACGGGCCGGCATTCCGGGCGCCGACGTGAACGAAGTGATCATGGGCAATGTGGTGCAGGGCGGCGTGGGGCAGGCGCCGGCGCGCCAGGCCATGCTGATGGCAGGCGTGCCGTCCAGCGTGAGCGCGCTCACCATCAACATGGTGTGCGGGTCGGGACTGAAGGCCGTGATGCTCGCCGCGCAATCGATCAAGGCGGGCGACGCCCAGGTCATCATCGCGGGTGGCCAGGAATCGATGTCGAACGCGCCGTACTATGTGTATGGCATGCGCAATGGCGTGAAGCTCGGCGATCAGCAGATGGTGGACGGGGTGATCAAGGATGGCTTGTGGTGCGCCTCGTGCGACGTGCACATGGGCGGCCATGCCGAGTACACGGCGAAGAAGGCCGGTGTGTCGCGGCAGCAGCAGGATGCGTTTGCCGCTGGCTCGCACCGCAAGGCGATCGCGGCGCAGCAGGAGGGTCGGTTCAAGGAAGAGATCGCGCCCGTGACCATCAAGGGGAAGAAGGGCGATACCGTGGTGGACTCGGACGAAGGGCCGCGCGCCGACACCAGCGCCGACTCGCTGGCTCGCTTGCGTCCCGCGTTCGGCAAGGGTGACGACGCCACGGTCACGGCCGGTAACGCGAGCTCGCTGAACGATGGCGGTGCTGCGCTCGTGGTGACATCGCTGGAGTATGCGGAAGCGCATGGATTGCCGGTGCTGGGCCGCATTGCCGCCTATGCCACGGGCGCGGTGGATCCGCAGGAGCTGTTCTTTGCGCCGATTACCGCGGTGAACAACCTCATGAAGAAGGAAGGCAAGACGATCGGCCAGTACGACCTCATCGAGGCGAATGAAGCGTTTGCGTCGCAGGCACTGGCGGATGGTGCCGGATTGCATTGGGACGCCGATCGCGTGAACGTGAACGGAGGCGCCATTGCGCTGGGGCATCCCATTGGAGCCAGTGGCGCGCGGGTGCTGACGACGCTGTTGTACGCGCTGAAGCATCGCGACCTGCACAGTGGCCTGGCCACGCTCTGCCTGGGCGGCGGCGACGCGGTGGCGTTGTCCGTCACGCGAGCCTGACGGAACTGGATACGGGCGTCGCGGAGATGCCCGCGCCGCGAAACATTGCGGCCAACATCGGGCGCGTGGTGGCGTTTGTCGGGTTCCTGGTCGTGTGCGCGGCGGGGGCGCAGTGGTTCGTCGAGCCGCCGCTGATCTGGCTGGCACGACAGACCGACCACGTGATTCGCGTGGACGTGTATGCGGAGCTCGTGGCGGCACTCGCGGCTACCGCGGTCATGCTGCGCTCCATCGACCGGCGCGCATGGGCGGATGTCGGCATGGGGCGCTCGGCGCTGCGTGCGCGGGTCATGATGCGCGCGTGGACAGTCGGTCTTGGCGCGAACGGGTTTACGTGCGTGGTGCTGTTGTCGGCGGGGTTGATGCATTTCGTTTCGGCGCCGGCTGACGAAAGCTGGCTGGGTGCGGCGTTGCGGATCACGCTGGTGCTGGTTCCAGCGGCGCTCGCTGAGGAAATCATTGTTCGCGGTTACCTGCTCACGGTGATTCGTGACAGCATTGGCGTTCGCGGCGCAGTGGCGCTCACGAGCGTGATGTTCGGCGTGCTTCACATGCGGAATCCCGGCGCGACGGTATCGTCCGTGCTGGTGGTGATTGCGGCGGGCGTACTGCTGGCCACGGTGCGTGTGCGGACGGACAGCGTGTACGCCGCGTCGATGACGCACCTGGCGTGGAACTGGACGATGGCCGTGCCCTTTCATGCACTGGTGAGCGGCATCCGGTTCGAGGCGCCTGGCTATCGCGCCGTGACGCAGGGCCCGGCGTGGCTCAGTGGTGGGGAGTGGGGACCCGAGGGCGGCCTTATCGCGGCGCTCGGCATCACGCTAGGGTGGGTCTGGGTCTACACGCGGCTTGGCCGCAAGGAGTCGTAACACGATGTCGGACCGCATTGCCGTCGTTGGCGCAGGGCAGATGGGAAATGGAATCGCGCATGTGTTCGCGCAGTCGGGCTTCGACGTCGTGATGGTGGACGTGGCCGACGCGGCGCTGGCGAAGGGGCGCGAGACGATTGCGAAGAACCTCGACCGGCAGGTGAAGAAGGGGACGCTCACCGATGCAGGCAAGGTGGGGGTGCTCGCGCGCGTGACGACGTCGACGTCGATGGACGCCATTGCCGGCGCCGCGCTCGTGGTAGAGGCGGCAACGGAGCATCGCGAGCTCAAGTTCCGCATCTTCGCCGACATGGACGCGAAGGCGGACGCTGGTGCCGTCCTGGCGACGAACACCAGCTCCATCTCCATCACCGAGATCGCGGCGCAGACGAAGCGTGCGGGCCAGGTGATCGGCATGCACTTCATGAATCCGGTGCCGGTGATGCAGCTCGTGGAAATCATCCGCGGCCTCGCGACGTCGGACGAGACGACTGGCAGGGTGATCGCGTGGAGCTCGGCGGTCGGCAAGACGCCGGTGGAGGTGAACGACTATCCGGGATTCGTGGCGAACCGGATCCTCATGCCGATGATCAATGAGGCGATCTACTGCGTAATGGAGGGCGTTGCCGCGCCGGAGGCGATCGATACGGTGATGAAGCTGGGAATGAACCACCCGATGGGTCCGCTCGCGCTCGCGGATCTCATTGGACTGGACACGTGCCTGGCCATCCTGGATGTGCTGCACGAAGGGCTTGGGGATTCGAAGTATCGGCCGTGTCCGCTGCTGCGAAAGTACGTGGCGGCGGGCTGGCTTGGGCGGAAGTCGGGACGCGGGTTCTTCAACTACTAGGGCGCTCGCTTCGCTCGCTTGACGGGGGACGGGGGACGGGGTGCTCCCCGGTATGCGCGCTTCCATTTATCGTTCAGAGTTCCCCCCGTCGAGCGAGCGCCAGCGAGCGACCCGTCCCCCGTCCCCCGTCCCCTCAATGTCC